>JAQGPD010000605.1 GCA_028293305.1 Verrucomicrobiales bacterium
TTAAGAAATTAAGAAATTTGGAAATTGAGAAACTGGGGAGTTTGAAATCTGGAAATTGAAAAATTTGGAAACTGGACTCGGAAATGATGATTTCGAAAATTGAAAAAGGGGAGATTTAAAACGGGAAAATTGGCACGCTGTGGGATTGGGGGTGGGTGGGTGGGGAGTGGAATCGGGGTGTTTTGTGATGGGTCATGGGACTTGGCAGGGGGAGCTTAAATACCTGCAATGGGGGAAACCCGGTTGACGCTGTGGTGGCTGGACGCTTTATCCATTCAATGCCTGCCATGCCCGACCGCCTCCCTGCCGAACGATACCGCCCCTGCGTGGCTGCGTTGTTGCAGAATGATTCCGGGATGATCCTGATTTGTGAACGCCGGGATTTTGCGGAGAGTTGGCAGTTTCCCCAGGGCGGGGTGGATGCGGGGGAGACGCCGCGCGAGGCGCTGGAGCGGGAGCTGATGGAGGAGATTTCCCTGCCGGTTTCCGGCTATGAAATCCGGAACCAGCGCTCGGGTTATCGTTATCACTTTCCGGAGCGCCATCGGAAGCGCGGAAAATTCATCGGTCAGGAACAGGTGTATTTTTTGTGCCGGTTCATCGGTCCGGAGTCGCTTTTGAACATGGAGACGGCGCATCCGGAGTTCCGGAGATGGAAGTGGATTTTGCCGCATGAATTTGATTTGCGCTGGCTGCCGGAGTTCAAGCGCGGGGTTTATAAACAGGTGCTGGCGGATTTCTTCGAGGTGGATGTGATGTGAGGTGAGGTGAGGTGAGGTGAGGTGAGGTGAGGTCGGATAATCGGGAACGGGATCCGGCCGGGATGCGGAATGGGATCCGGCGGCTTGGATCAAACCGGAGTGGAGGATGGAAACTTGAGGCAAAACAACAAATCCTCAACGGATCCATTTCCCCAGCCGCCGGCTGCACTATTGCCCGCCGGGCCCGGATGGCTTCAACAGATCCGGGCGCAGGGCCTGGGTGCGGAGCAGGCTTTGACTGGCTTTCCAGGCATTGATTTTTGCATGGTGCCCGCCCAACAGAATCTCGGGCACTTTCATGCCCCGGAAATCCGGCGGGCGTGTATAACAAGGCGCCTCCAGCATGCCGGTGGCGGCGCTGAAGGATTCCTCGGCGGGCGAGCGCTCGTCCCCCAACACGCCGGGCAGCAGGCGCACCACGGCATCCGTGAACAGATTCGCGGCGATGGCTCCGTTGGTTAGAATGTAGTCGCCCAGGGAGATTTCGTCGTCCACCAAGGCCTCGACCACCCGGTGATCGATGCCTTCATAGTGTCCGCAAAGGATGATGATATGCGGACAGGACGTGTAGGATTCCACGATGCGTTGGTCCAGTCTGCGGCCCTGCGGGGTCATGAGGACCACGCGGCATCCGGGCGTGCGCAGCGCCTCCACGGCGGCGAAAAGCGGCCCGCATTGCATGACCATGCCCTGCCCTCCGCCAAAGGGAGTGTCGTCCACGCGGCGGTGTTTGTCCGTGCTCCACTGCCGCAGATCATGCACGCCCAGCTCCCACAATCCGCGCGCCTGCGCCTTGCCGAGGATGCTTTCGCCAAGAGGGCCGGAGCACATGGCGGGAAAAAGAGTCACAATATCTATTTTCATCTAACTATGAATAAGCCCGGAGGCCGGATGGGGTCGAAGGAGGGATGCCGCCGGAGGCCGGCGGTCGCGGAAGGAGCGGAGGTGGAGAAAAAGTGAAAAAACCGGACACCAAAAAAACGTCAGGGAGCGGTCGCCGCGGGCTGGGGTTGGCCCTGCACCATCTGCCAAAGACGGGCGAGACTCGGGGTGGGATCGGTGGCGAGATTGAACATTTCCACATGCGCGGAAGGCTGCGAAGGATTCATGCGGATGCCCCAGAGCGGCAGGATTTCCGTGGGCAGATGCGAGTATCGCAGATCGCCGATGACCATGGAATCAGCGGGATGACGCCCGATCCAGCCGTCGGAAAAATGGTGGAAGCGCTGGATATCCGAGGCCTGCAGCGAGCCCGCCGGAATTTGATAGGCGAGCGCCGCGGCCTCCGCGGAATCGAACACCGGAACGGAGGTTCCCGGCAGGAGGATGGGTGTTTTGAAAAGCGGGCAGCGGATCGCCATGACGTGGCATTCGCCGCCCGTCTGCAGCAGCACGCGCCAGACGATAACATTTCCAAAGGAAGGCTTCAACTCCTGCCGGGAGACCTTCCCCGCGATGGGTGAGGCCGCTAGCCATTCCTCCAGGGCGGTGGCGGCGCGGTGACGTTGGACGAGGCAGAATGCCAGGTAAACCGCCACCCAAGCCAGTCCCGTGGCGGCGGCTTTCCGGCTGGCGTATCGCACCGCCAGCGCGATGCACGCCACCAACGGAATGGTCAGGACGGGATCGATGATGGAGATCCAATCCAACGAAACCCTCGTGGCCGCGAACGGCCACCACAGGCGCGTCCCGTAGCTGGTCCAGGCATCGCAGAACAAATGGCTCAACCCGCCCAAAAACGCCGGCAAAAACAGATACCGCCAGGGAATTTCCTTTTTGAATAAGCGCAGGATCAGCGAGGCGATGACCGCTCCGAAAAGCGCGATGACCGGCGAGAAAGCGATGCTGTGCGTGAAGTGCCGGTGATATTCCAAGGCGAACAAAGGATCGCTGGCGGAGCGCAGCAGGACATCCGCGTCCGGCAACAATCCTCCCGCCAGTCCCGCGAGGGCGGCGGCGCGGCGCGACAACTTTTGACGGGTGCCCGCGATGGCGCAGGCGACCCCGAAAACAGAATGAGTGAGCGGATCCATGGAAAGACGGAGAAAGGCGGGGATTCGCCCCGGATGCCAGCGGAAAGGCACGGAAGCATCGAAGGCCGCGGAATAAAATCCCGGCACAAAAGTCACCGGTTTCCGGGCCGTCGCGGCCGTGGGCTAAGCGGTGACGATGGACCGGATGGCATCCTCCAAGGCTTCCACGCCGACGGGCTTGATCAGATGCCGCCGGAATCCGGCTTCGGTCGTCCTGGCAATATCGGATTCCATCCCATAACCACTCATGCAGATGGCCCGCACGCCGGGGGTGATTTTTTTCAAAGCGGTGATGAGATCAATGCCGGTGCCATCCGGCAGCCCGAAGTCGGAGATCAGAAAATCAAATGAATCATCCGTCCACCGCTGCACGGCATCCCCGCAGGATTTCGCGTGGGTCGCATGATAGCCGCGCCGGATCAGCAGGCGGCACAGACTGCGGCCGGTGTCCTCGTGGTCCTCCGCCAAAAGGATGCGCAATGGCCGTTCGCTGGCAGTGGCGGCGGACGGGACCGGGGGAGCGGACTTTTGGTCCTGGGACCCATTCTCCATCGGCTGCAGGTCCAGCGGAAGGCGCACCGTGAACCTGCCACCGCCGTGATCGCCCGCCGGCCACGCCTTGACCGTGCCGTCGTGCAATTCTGTTATGGCCCGGGCAATACTGAGCCCGAGCCCCAGCCCGCCTTTCTTCACCCGCCCGGCCGCGGCGGCCTGCTCGAAGGGTTGGAAGATGCGCTCGGCATCCTCCTCGGCAATGCCGGGGCCCTGGTCCGTGATGGTGATCTCCACCTGCCCCGGCGCATCCGCCAGAGGGGCCAGGCGCACGCTGATCACGCTTTGGCCGGGACTGAATTTGATACTGTTATTGAGGATATTCCAGAACACCTGCTGCAGCCTCGCGCTGTCCGCCCGGATCCAGAGCGGCCGGTCCACCTCCACCGCCAAATCCAATGTCAGGCCCGCTGTTGTCAGGGTGGAAAAGATAACTTCCGCCGATTCCTTGACTAACTGAACCAGGCAGACCCGCTGCAGGTTGAGATCGATGCGGCCCCGGGCAATCCGGGTGAGGTCGAGCAGGTCGTCGATCAGCCGGCTTTGCACCGCGATATTCCGCTGGATCATCCGGATGTCGCTGATGACATCGTCCGGCAGCCGGACGTCGTTTTCCAGCAAACCCGCCACCGCCATGACCGGTGTCAGCGGGGTGCGGAGCTCATGGGAAAGCGAGGCCAGAAAATCATCCTTCGCCTGGTTCGCCGCCTCGACGGCGAGGGTGCGTTCCTTGAGCGCCTGCTGCCAGCGGGCGCATTCCATTAACAAACCACACTGGGCGGCCGCCCATTCCAATAACCGGAATTGCTCCTCCGTCCAATGCGTGGGAACCGCCGCGCACACCGCAAGGACACCGATGGCTTTGCCCTCGGAATTCAAGGGCGTCATCAAGGCGGAGCGGCAACCGGCCTCCGGATTGAAAGGCATGGCCAAGTCCGGACGCTCCTGAAAATCATCCACATACGCCGTGCGGCCTTCCTTCATCACCATGGTGGCCAGCGACTCCGTGCCGCGGCATCGGTCCGGCAATGGGGCATGTCCCTCGACAAATACCTGGGCCAAAACCCGGAACGCCCCGCCGCTTTCCTCCCACTCCATCACCGCCAGGGCCTGCCCCGGCGCACCGATCGAAGTCAGGGTCCGGCGGCACACTTCCCGCAGGGTTTCGGTGTGCCCGGTGTCCTTGCGTGAAGCATCCACGATGGCCTGCAAAACCTCCTCGCGGCCGGCGAGCACCTGATTGCCATGCAGCAGTTCCCGGTTTTGCCCGGCCAGTTCCTCGGACTGCGCCTCGATCTCCTCGCTCTGCTGCGCCAGCTCCTCGGACTGCGCGCGGATCTCCTCATTCTGCGCTGCCAATTCCTCCGCCTGGACCTCCAGCTCCCCGTTCTGCATTTTGATGCGGGCGGCCTTTCTTTCAAGCCGGGTGCGCATATGCATAAGACTTGCTATCACACCGGAGCCTATCAAAATATTCAGAACCGATGCCACCAATAAAAGTTGCGCCTGGCTTGACCCCATGGGGGAGTCCCGGAGCGACACCGTGGTTTTATAGAACGCCATGGCCAGAAACGCCCCGGCCATGAGGACAAGTTGCCAGCGCCGCCGGGTCCAGATGCAGAGCATCAGCGGCAGCACAAAGGTCAGGGGAAAAACTTTGTCGTCGAACCAATAAAGGCGCACCATTCCCCAGAAGAAAATCACCCCCAGGCAGGCGAGGCTGGACAACCAGCCGGATGGACGTTTTTCAGGCGGCATAAATGGATTGTGACAAGGGGCCGGGTTTTTGATAGACGGAGGGAGCCAGGCGGTGCAGTCCGCAATCCGCCGGAGCCTGTTCCGCCTTGCCGGTGATGAGGAATCCTCCTGGCCGCAACTCCGCGGCCAACCGCAGCCACAAGGCATGCGCGGCGGCGGGGACCAGATAGATCCCCATGTTCCTCCAAAGAATAACATCCCATGGCCCGGCCTCCATTTCCGTCAGGAGATCCCGGCAGCGCCATTCCACCCGCCCGGCAAGGGTCGCGGGCATTTTCCAAACCGGACCCGGTCCGGGATTTTCCGGAAATTCCGCCTGCTTTGTTTTCCCGAAATGCGCCCCGTGAAAAACCCCGGCCTTTGCCAGGGCCAGCGCCTCGGGGCGGAAATCGGTGCCCACTAACTCGCATCGGTCCAGCAGTCCGGCCTCCTCCAACATCATGGCGACGGAGTAGAGTTCCTGGCCCGTGGAGCACGCCGCGCTCCACACCCGCAGACGCTCGCCGCGGCGTTCCCGCAGGAGGGGAATGAGTCCGGATTTCAGATAGGAAAAGATAGGCCCGTCGCGGAAAAAACCGGTCACGCCCAGCAATACGGAATCAATCGCCGATGGGATGCGTTCCGGAAAACGCCGCAGGATTTCCAATCCCTCGGCTGCATTCCGCGCGCCCAGACCCCGCAGGCAGGCGGCCTCGCGGCGGGCGAGGGCGGCATTCCGATACCCGCTGATATCAAGTCCCGCTTTCCCAAACAACGCCTTCATGAACTCCGAGCTCCCGTCCTCCGGCGTGCGGGCCGGCCCGGCGCGGTTCAGGATTCTCGTGCTCAGCCGCGGGATGGCCGCCATCCGGCCGCGCGGCAGTCCCTCGAAATAGACGTTGGGACCGGGATTCGTTTTCTGGACGGGGGGTTCCATGGAAATGGGCAGCACAGAATGGTGGCGCAGGAGTTCATCAGCAGACGCAGACCGGGCTTTTGTCAAGCGCTATGGGCGGGGAACGATGGGCCAGGCGACCGGTTGATGCCCAGGAGCCTGCAAATCCTGACAACTGGCCTGCGGAGTAGGTCGCATGCCTCCGGCCACGGCATGCGGGGCAATGCAGGCGCGCATTCCGCCATTGTCGTATCCGGGATCGGGGTAGTATGCCGGCATGCTTTCCAAGCCCCGTTTGATATTGGCATCCACTTCCCCACGCCGACTGGACCTCATGCGTGAGGCGGGATTGGACTTTCAAGTCGTCCCTTCCGAAGTGGAGGAAATCCACGACGAAGCCGCCCCCGTGGCCGACCTGACCAAACTCAATGCCGCACTGAAAGCCGGCTGGGTCGCGGAGCGCCATCCCGACGCATGGGTCATCGGCGCCGATACCCTGGTCGCAGTCGAGGGCCGCGCGCTGGGAAAACCCGCGGACCTTGATGAAGCCCGCGCCATGCTCCGCAGCCTCGCCGGACGCACCCACGAAGTCGGCACCGCCGTCTGCCTGATCCATGCCGCACGGAACGAGCGCCGGGAATTTTTGGTGCAAACCTTCGTGACCTTCCGCCCGCTTGGAGAGGAGGAAATCCGTCACTATCTCACCCTCATCAACCCCTTGGACAAAGCCGGCGGATACGCCGCCCAGGAACACGGCGAAGTCATCATTGAAAAAGTCGACGGCCCCTACAGCAACGTCGTCGGCCTTCCCATGGAACGTCTCCTGGAGGAACTCCGCGCCCTCTCCGCCATCCCCTGAGCACCGCAGCCCGCCAAAAACAAACCGCCACGTCCCTTCCGTCCCTTCCGTCCCTTCCGTCCCTTTGGTCCTTTTGGTCCCTTCCGTCCTTTTCCCCGCCCCGTCCCCCACGCTCCCACCAAAAATTCGAAGCTGGCATTCCCTTCCGACGTGCGCTAGAAAACCCCTGTGAAAAAGCGGACCTACCTTTCCCTGACCCTTTCGCTGACCCTGGCCGGCGTCGGCGCCTTCGCCGTGCCCCTGCCCGCGAACGGCGTGGAGCCTCCCCTTACCGGAGAGGAAGGCCCCCCGCCCGCCACGGATGTTTTCCAACCCCTGCTCGAGCCTGGCGACGCCCTGCCCGCGGACAGCGTGGCCCCCGTCCTGCCTGACGCCCCCGCCGTCCTGCCGCCGGAACTTTTCCCCGAAACCGGCCCCGGCAGTGACGGCGTGGACGGCCTCCCGCTCGACGGCCCTCCCGGCTCGCCGCTCCCCGGCGACTCCTTCATCCCCCCTCCCCCGGGCGAGCCCCCCTTGTTGCCCCCGCCGGGTTTACCACCCGCCGTCGATCCCGCCCCCACTATCCCCGGCATGGAAATGGCCGCCCGCGCCTTCTGGCACCGCAGCCCGCGCGAAGCCCGCGAGACCGCCCGCCGCGAGAAAAAGCCCATGCTGATTTTCTTCTATCAAAAATGGAAATCCGCTCCCGGAGGAGCCGCCGCGGGCATCGCGGGAAGCGGCGGCGATGCGCTGCCGGACCCTAACATCGCCGTCAGCGATGACCTTCTCGCCTCCCCGGAATTTGTCGCCTTCGCCCAGCGCAGCCTCGTGCTCACCTACCTGTTTTATCCCATCGGCATCCCCGGCAGCAAATACACCCCGGAGCAGCTGACCGCCCTCCGGAACTTCAAGGAATATTTCAAAGTGAAGGGCTTCCCCACCCTCATCCTGCTGGATGAAAACGGCCGCGAGATCGAGCGCGTCAAAGGTTATTCCCGCATCCGCACCGGTCGCGGGGTGAACCTGAATGCCTCCGAACCCATCCTCGAACGCCTCAAAACCGCCGTCGCCAGGCGCGAGACCGTCATCCAGGCGGCCGAGGAGAAACACCGCCGCCTAACCTCTCAAAACTTCCGCGATTTCACCAGCAAAACCGGCTCCAGGCTCTTCGCCAAACTCGTCTCCTGCAGCCCCACCGAAGTCGTGCTCATGGACGAAAACAACACCCTCCGCCGCGTCTCCCCGGAACAGCTTTGGATCGTGGACCTGGCGCTCATCCACCGCCAATTGAAATCCGAACAACAAGCCGCCATTTCCCGTTAGAGCAGTTAAAATAATGCCGTAGCCGCCAGGCCTCCGCAACATTGGGCCCGGAGGGCCGGAATCTTTATAGCCACCGACAAGCAAAACTGATCGAGCTCCGGAGGAACGGCATATACTTTCCCGATGAAGCCAGATTTCGCTCCTCCGGAGCTGAAATTTAACGCATGACTATGGCTATAAAGATTTAAACTCCTCCGGGGTCGGACGCTGGCTACGTCAATATTTAAAATGCTCCAGTTCCCGCAGCCCCGCCAAGCCGGACATTGCCCCGTGATTTGACAGGTATTCAATTTCCAGACTGGAGCAAAACGCCGGCCAGCTATCCAAAATCACCAGCTAACGAATTTCCGGAACATTGTCCCAGCCGGAGAATCCTAAGCCGCCGTGCCGCCGCGCCGCCGCGCCCAAATAACAAAAGCATCGTTTCTGTCAGGGAACAATCCGCACCCGGGTGCCCACCGTGGTCACCCCGAAAAGGATTTCCGCCATGCCGGCGGGCAAGCGGATGCACCCGTGCGAAGCCGGGCTGCCGGGGTGCGGAATGGGGCCCGCATGCATGCCGATCGCGCCGTTCACGCGCATCCAAAAAGGCATCGGAGCTCCCACAAAACGCCCCCCCGCCGGCACGGAATCCCGTCCGTTTTTTGCATCCCTAACCACCGTGTCCCCGTCCGCATCCACGATGCGTCCCCAGGAATTGGAGTGTTTGTCCCTCACTTTTTCGGTGATGCTGAAGGATCCGGTCGGCGTGCCGCGGCCAGGAACGCCCGTGGCCACGTAGGTCCAGCCGGCGGGCTCGCCGCCGCGCGTGATGGTGCCCTTTTGCTCGCTAAGGTCGATGCTCATGGCCACCGGCCCCGGCAATTCGGCGCCCTGCCACTCATATAAAACCGGCGCGGCGGGCCTGGCAGGCACCGCCGGAACGGGCGGGACCGGAACCACCTTGCACGAGCACAGCGCGCCCAGCGCCGCGAATGTGAAAAGACAACCCGCTGATTTGATAGGTGATTTCATGAAATTGATAATCGTGAACGTTTCTCTCCGCCCGTCTTTTCACGGGAGCTACCCGCTGCATGGGCAAGCGAGCAAAGAGGCGACCCCGCTCGCCGGGGGAAATCGGCAGGGTCAGGAGCGGATTGCGTAACATCGCCCCAGGCCGCCCGCAACCCAGGTGTGGGGCAAAATGCGCGGCCCTGGATGGCGGGGTGATCCGGCGTGCATTCCACCGGCGCGCCGGCCTTTTTCAGGGCGGTGAAAACAAGCCATGGATGGCGTTATCCAGATCCGCGATTTTCAAAGGCTTGGTGAGATGCATCAAAAAACCGGATTCCAGGCTGCGGCCGATGTCCGCCGGCATTCCATATCCACTAACCGCTATCGCCTTCAGATCCGGATCCCCGCGCAGGGACTGCATCAGCTGATGACCGGAGGCATCCGGCAGACCGATATCGCTGATCAGCAACTGGAAGACCCCGGGCCGGGCCAGCTCGTGGGCCTGCCGCATCGTGGACGCCGTTTCGACCTGGTGGCCGCGCCTTTCCAACAACTTCTTCAGCGACACCCGGGTGTCATCATGATCGTCCACCAACAAGATCCGCAATCCGGCGGAGGCCACGGGCCGACCCGCCGCGGGCACCTCCCTGGACACGATTTTTTCCTGGGTCAGGCGCAGCGTCACCTCGAACATGGCTCCACAACCGGCACCGCCACTCTGCGCCCGGATGGTGCCGCCATGCGCCTCGATGATGCTTTTACAAATGGCCAATCCCAGGCCGAGGCCGCCCATGGAGCCGGTATCATGGGCATCATCCTGCTCGAAGGGTTGGAAAATAACAGAAATCCGGTCCGCATTGATGCCCCTCCCCGCGTCCTTGACCGAGACCCGGATGCAGTCGCCCTCATTCTCGGAACTCACCACCACGCGGCTTCCCACCGGGCTGAATTTGATGGCATTGTTCAGCAAATTCCAAAACACCTGCTGCAGCCTGGCGGAGTCCCCGGCAACCACGCAGCTGTCCGCCAAAAGCCGCAACTCCAGCCCGATGCCTTCCTGCGTGGCGAAATGGGAGCAGGCATGCCCCGCCGATTCAATGATCCGATGCAGATCCTCCGGAGTTTTTTTAATGGCGATCTTGCCCCGCGCGATCCGCGTCATGTCCAGCAAATCGTCGATCAGCCGCGTCTCCAGCTCCAGATTCCGGCGGATGAGGCGGATGTCCTCCAACGCATCCTCGGGCAGCGCGGGATTCTCCTCCAACAACGAGAGCCTCGTGAAGATGGGATTCAGCGGCGTCCGCAACTCATGGCTCAGGATCGCCAAAAACTCATCCTTGGCCGCACTGGCCGAGCGCACGTTCTTATATAACTTCGCGTTTTCCATGCCTATGGTGGCCTGCAGCGCCACCGTTGATAGGATGCGTTCACTCCGGTCCGTGAATGTGCCAGGTTTCCGATGCGCGAACAGCATGGCCCCGTCCAGACGGCCACCGGGTGAAACCACCGGAATCGCCAGACAACTCCCGAATTGCTGGAGCCCGAAAACCTCGCGCGCGAATCCGGGATCGTCCGCCAGATCATCGACCCGGCGGTTGACCGGCACGCCTTCCTCCAGCGCCACCAGCCCGCTGGGAATGGCCGATGGATAAAGCTCCGGAGCGACCGCCCCCACCCCGGCGAAATGACGGCGGACCGGCTGATCCTGGCTGCCTTCATCATATACAAACATGCCGAAATCCGCCCCGCAGATCTCCGTGGTGGCATCAATGATGGCCTGCAGCAGATCGTCCAATTCCAGCTTGCTGGCCAACACATGCCCCACCCGGTGGATCGTGTCCAACTCATCATACAGCGCCACCACCCCGCGGTTGGTTTCGCTGAGTTCCTCATTCACTTTATTGAGCTCCTGACTTTTCACGCCGATCTCCTCCAGCATGAATAACATCTCGCTGTTGCGTGAGGCCATCTCCTTCCCGGGGTCCTCCTCATGGCTCCCCGCCACCTCGCCCGCCACCTCCTCCAGTTGTTTCGCCGTCACCGTCCGCCCCCGCGGGAGATCCTTGGAAAGCTTGACCGTGGTCCCCTCCGGACCTGTCAGGATCTCCACGTGGTCCATCAGCCGGTGCGCGCCGGACAACCCCATCCCCATGCCCGTTTTCGAGTGATACTTCCCTGACAGGATTTCATCCAGATTCGGAATGCCCCCGCCCGCGTCCCGGATGGTGCAGACCAGCCGCGCCGTGATGCCCTTCCCGGGCCGCTTCTCCACCGTCTCATGCCCGAACTCCGCCGAGGCCTCCACCGCATAACGGAACGCGTTCCTTGCTATTTCAGACACCGCCGTGGCGATCCGGATTTGATCCTGACGTTGAAAACCGAATTTCTCCGCGACCATCCGGGCGCGGTTCCGGCAGGAGACCACATCCGAATCCCGCCGCAGCAGCATCCTGAAAAGCCGGTGGGTGACAGGTTCGGGATTCATGGCGCGGAGGGGCGGACCACCACCACGGTGGAGTCATCATGGATCCGGCGGAAGTCCCGGTAAATCACCCCGGCTATCAAACCGGGATGCCGGTTGGCGAGTCCCGGATAGGCCTCGAAATTCCAAGCGCTGGCAATGCCGTCACTGTGCATCACCAGCACATTTTCCCCGCCCCACGGCAGACTCGTTTCATTCACCCGCCGGATCGCCGCCCCCAGCGTCCCATTGTCGCCTGACAAAGTTTTCGCCGCATTCCCCACGCAGTTGCGCACCACCACATTGCCGACTCCCGCGGATTGCAAAAGGCCGGTCGCAGGCGAGATCCTGACCACACTCGCGGCTGCTCCCCGGGTTTTGAAAAGCGCGTGGTGCATATGATCCAGACAATCCGCCGGGCCGGCATTCCCGCGCTGACGGAAAACATGCACCGCCTCCCGCGAGGCCGCCTCCGCGAATGGCCCGTGCCCCAGTCCGTCCGCCACCATCACCCTCAGCAGGCCCCCCGTCTCCTCCGCATCCCAGCAATCCCCGCACAATTCCTCGCCCCGCACGGCCACGCTGATGCCGCTGATTTCAAACGCCGGCGGCTTGCCCGCCGCCCCGCCCGCCACTGCCTGACGCGCCCAGATGACCGTGCCTTTCCCGGCCCCGCTGTGGATTTGAAATTGATCCGACATGCGGCGCACCGCGCCCAGTCCCGTCCCCGCGCTGCCCGCCGTTGAATAGCCGTCCCGCAGGCACGCGCTCACATTCGCCATGCCCGCGCCGCTGTCCAAAGCATGATATTCCAACACGCCGTGATCCCCGGTCCGGATCTCCCGCAACAGGATTTCGCCCCCTCCCCCATGCTTCACAATGTTGGTCGCCAGCTCCGTCGCGATGATCCCCGCCGCTCCCTCCGCCGCCTCATCGCCACCCAGCTTTTTGGCCGCCTCCCGGGCATGGCGCCGCACCTGCCCCACATGTCCCTCATGCGTGACTTCATGGCGGAAAGTGGACATCATAACAGTTATTTCCATCGGGTGATCCCGATCCTGGTTCCCCTTCCAGGCGCGGAATCGATTTCAAATTCATTCACCAGACGCTTCGCCCCGCCCAGTCCCAGGCCCATGCCCCCGCCGGACGTAAAGCCATCCCGCAGCGCCAGTTCCAAGTCCTCGATCCCTGGCCCTTCATCGATAAACTCGACTTTCAATCCGTGCCTTATCCCGGCCGAAAGCGTCCGCAATATCACTTCGCCGCCCCCACCGTAAATCAAAAGATTCCGCGCCAACTCGCTCGCGGCGGTCACGATCTTGGTTTGATCCACCAGTGACAACTTGATCTCCAACGCCAGCCGCCGCACCGCTTGCCGGACGGCCACGATGTGCTGCTCCTCGCTGACATCCAGCTTCTCAGTTTTCAGGATCGTCGACATCGGATAGGGATTCTTCGAACTCCGCGCCGATATACCGGCGCAAAAGTTGCATTCCTTTTTCAACATCCAAAGCGGTGTGCACCCCGTCCAGACTCAGGCCCAGCTCCACCAGGGTGATGGCCACCGCCGGCTGCATGCCCACCACCACGGCCTCCGCACCCAGCACCCGCGCCATGGATGAAATGTTGCCCAGCATCCGCCCGATGAAGGAGTCCACGATCTCCAGCGAGCTGATGTCTATCAAAACACCCTTCGCCCGCGAAGTTGTTATTCTAGTGGTCAGATCGTCCTGCAGCGCCATTGCCAGCCGGTCGTGCATGTCCACCTGGATGGTCACCAGCAAAAACTGGCCCATGGTTAGGATCGGTATTCTATCCATGCGTGGGGATCGGTTATTTCTGGTGGAGCAATCCGCCGGCGGACTTCCGGGTGACCACGAATCCGCTGCGGTGCATGGCCGTCCGCAAGGCCTCCGCCATCGTCGCCTTCGTGATGACATTTCCCAGATCGATCTGCAGATGCACCATCGTCTGCGCGATCTGCGGACGGATCCCCGAGATGATGCAGTCCGCCCCCATGAGCCGCGCCGCCGCCACCGTTTTCAACAAATGCTGCGCCACCTGCGTATCCACCGTCGGCACCCCCGTGATATCGATGATCGCGATCTCCGACCGCGTCTGCACGATCACCTGCAACAGCGTCTCCATGACGATGCTGGTGCGGTTGCTATCCAATGTGCCGATCAGCGGCAGCGCCACGATCCCGTCCCACAGCTGCACCACCGGAGTGGAAAGCTCCAACATATCCGACTGCTGCCCTTTGATGACCTCCTCACGCGCCTCCATGAATGTCTCCATGGTGAAAAGTCCCAGATTGTCCAACAGCTCCGTCGCCATCCACAAAGCCGCAGCCTGACCCGCCGCGTCCCCCGCGAAGGCACGCTGCACGGCCCCGAAAACCGGCCGCTTCATGGAAAGGATGAACAAAGCCGTTTCCGAGGGCGTGAAGCCCAGCCGGCTCCGGGAACGGGACAACTCCCCCAGGAAATCCCGCACGCCTTTATAGCCCGGCCGGTGCAATTCCGCACTGCTTTCCCGACCCAACGCCTCCCTCAGTAACTCGAAAAACTGTTCAGACTCCCGCGTCAATTCCCGCTCGGTGATCAAATCCCCCCGGACCTGGCCGGACTCGTTTTGATAAGAGACCCATTCCGCCAACAGTCGTGTCCGGTCCGCATTAAGAATTTCACTTAGCTTTGATAATGACATGGCCGGAAGTATGTCGCAACAATTGCTCCAGCAACAACCTTTTTTTCAACAAGTTCCGAAGATTCCCCCGCCCGCCGCCCACCCTTTTTCCCCTGCCTTCCGCGCCGCGGTTTCCTTCCCCTCGTTTCGCGCTTTCCCTGCTCCCCGCTCTTCCCATAGTGCCCCTCCGGACGGATGGCCGCCCGATTTTTTTGCACCGTGAATTATTGGTTATTCAAATCAGAACCCGACGTCTTTTCCTTCGCCGATCTCAAAGCGCGGCCCGGCGGCACCGAGCCCTGGTCGGGCGTCAGGAACTTTCAGGCCCGGAACTACATGCGCGACAACATGAAGGTGGGGGACCTCGCATTGTTCTATCACAGCAGTTGCCCGGATCCCGGCGTGGCGGGCGTCATGCGCATCGCCTCGGAGCCCTACCCGGACCCCACACAATTCAAACCCTCGGACGAATATTTCGACCCCAAGGCCACGGAGGAAAAACCGATCTGGATTCTAGTGGATGTCGCCTGGGAAAAGGATTTGAAGCACCACGTGGGCCTGGATCGGCTGCGCGGCGAACCGGCATTGGAGGACATGTTTATTCTGCGGAAAGGAAACCGCCTCAGCATCACGCCGGTCACCGCCGCGGAATACAAAGCCATCGTGAAGCTTTCCCAAACCGCCGCGGGCTAACAAACCCGGGCGGGTCCGCGAAGCGCCATCCTGACAGATCCCGCGACCTCCACGATCAGGGTTTGTCCGTGGCGTGCTGACGGATTTTAAGCTGCACAAAAGCCTCCAATTCCGCCAATAGCGCATCCTCATTCCGGCAGGTTTCGATGGCCACGGTTTGCGCCGCGGAATCCGACAGTTCCTTCCCGCTTTCATCCCAACCGCGCGCGGATTCCAGAATGCCGCGGTCGAACTCGCGCTCCAACGATTTTCCGCCACCCGCCGACCAGTTTCTGGCAAAGCCGTTGAGCGCCCCCTCCTCATAGACCGCCGTCATTCGCTTGCGGCCCGCCGCTTTGCCATCCCTGGCCACATAATAGAGCGTCGCCGGCCCCTGCCGCTGATCCGCCCGATACGTCACTTCCGCCAGGCGCCGGCCGGTGGGGTCAAAATATTTCCACAGCCCGTCCATGCGCCCGCCTTTCAATACGCCCTCCACGCGCATCGCTCCCTTGTTATCGCGGATCACAAACCGGCCCTCCTTTCCGGAAACCGGAGCCAGGCCCGGCGTGGTGGATTCACCCGCGTCCGGTTTTTCAATATCCAGCGGCTTTCCATCCGCATCCTCCGGACCCGGTTCCAGCTTGGCGTGCTCCATCTTTTCCAGCTTCGGCTCGCCGGTTCCCTCGTCCTCGGGCACAGCGGCGCATTGGGTCAATAACACGGCG
>JAQGPD010000619.1 GCA_028293305.1 Verrucomicrobiales bacterium
CGCGCCGGGATTCGGCTCCACCTCCATTGCTTCGGGAGGTTTGTTATATACCGCGGACAGTGGCATCGTGCGCGAATACAGCGGCCCCACCCTGACAGATGAAGGGAATGGCGCCATCAATCCCGCCAATGTGGCGAAAAAGGTCTATTACCGCGTCACCCTGACAAGAGGCACGGGAGCGGAATGGTGCGGGGTCAGCTCCTTCGATTTTGGCACGGAACGACTCTTTTTCGGCCTCTTCCCGGATGGCACCGGGAAGTTCTCCATCTACAACCAGAGCAGCTTCGCCCGCCTGGCGCTGAGCACGGTGAATGTCACCGTGGGCCAGACCTACACCATGGTGGCCAAGCTCGATTTCGCCGCCGGCCTGGTCACCCTCTATGTCGATCCTGACATCTCCCAGTCCGAAGCCTCTAACACGCCCATAGCCATCGGAACCTATGCGGCCACAAACTGGAGCACGGCAGTGCGGCTGGGCAGCGGCGGGGGCGGTCTGGTTTCGTGGGATAATCTGATGGTGGCCACCACATGGGAAAGCCTGCGCACCTATGAAGTGACCAACCTCAACGACAGCGGCGCGGGGTCGCTGCGGGCGATGATGGCGCTGGCCCGCACCTCCGGCGGGCGCATCACCTTTTCACCCGCTTTGCGCAGTGTGTATGCCGTCACCGGCACGAATCGGCTCCAGCGCTTCAAACGCGAAACCCCGGGCCTGCTGGAGCTGAATGTCCCCATCACCGGACTCCAGCCTGACGAAACCATCGCCGCCATCGACTTCCGGCCCGCCACCGGCGAACTCTACGCCCTGGGCAATATTCCCGGCATGAAGGTGCCGGTGCCCACGCCCCAGACCCGGCTTTACAAACTGAATCCTCTGACCGGTGCCGTGACCCTGGTGGGCGGCGGCCCGTTCAGCACGACCATCGGCGTTTACGGCGGCATGGGATTCGACTTCGATCCCCGCCAGGACCGCATCCGCGTCACCAATGAAAATGGGGACAATATCCTGCTCCATCCCGAAACCGGCGCCATCGCCGTGCAGAGTCCCCTCGCCTTTGTGCCTGGAAACAGCAATCCCCCCGGCTCCAATGTCAGAGTCCTGCAAACCGCCCACACCAACAACTTTGTCGGAGCCCCCGCCACCACCCTGCTCGGGTTCCACAACTATGGCCCGGGATTGATCCGCATCGGCGGCGAAGGCCCCCTGGCCAACCCGGCGGACGGTCAGGTGAGTTTGCTGGTCCCCTTCACCGAAGGTCCCCGCTCCACCACGGGATTTGACATCGCGGACGACGGCGCCGCATTGGTCAGCGGCCTGCCTGTCAATTCCAGCTTTCTTGATAGCAAAAGCACACTCTATCAACTCAACACCCGGTCAGGAAAAATGACCGCGGTGGGACTCATCGGCAATGGCATCGACCTGGTCACCGGCCTGGCCGCCTCGCCCTCACGGATCACCCTGACCAGTGGCGTCATCACGGTTTCCGGGGGCATCGGCTTCGTGGTGGATGGCCCTTCCAATGCCCCGGGCATCACGCTTTCCGGCCGGGACTCGACCGGGATTCTGGATTCCGCCTCCATCCCCGCCATGGGTTTCCGCAACCTCACCTTCACCGCCGGCCGGGGCCACCAGGGCGGTGCCATCAACTTCAGCGGGGAGGCGAATCTGGACACCGTCGGCCTGCTCTCCGTGGACCGCTGCACCTTCCGGGAAAATCATGCCACCTCCCGCGGCGGCGTGCTCAGCATCGCCCACGGAAACGTCAGGATGTCGCACTGCACCATCGCCGGGAATACCTCCGGCACCGCCGGCGCCAGCGTCATTTACCAACAACAAAACGGCTCGTTCGGGGCACCTTCATGGGCCACGGTCGTGATGAATCACTGCACCGTCACCGGCAACCACACCGACCGGAATTCCGCAGGCGCCGACTCGGCGGCGATCTACCTGCCCTCGACCAAAGTCTTCATGCGGAACTGCATCGTCGCCGCCAACACGAACGCCGGCACCATGCCCGGCGACGTTAGCTTCACGGGCGATATCACCTCGCCCGCCACCGTCGAACGCTCCCTCATCGGCAACGCCACCGGCACCGCCGTCACGGATGGAGTCAATGGAAACCGCGCCGGCAGCACCGCTTCGCCGCTCGATCCCCGCCTGGCGCTGCCGGGCGACCACGGCGGCCCTAACTTCACGGCCCCACCCTGGCCCGGCTCCCCCGCCATCGGCCTGGCCGCCGGCTCCGGCGCGCGATCGGACCAGCGCGGTTTTCTCATCAATGGCGACCCCGACGCGGGCGCGGCGGATTTCCAGGGAAAAACCGATCTCGCGCGCTGGTGGGACACGGATTGGGACAACGACGGCGTGCCTTTCGGAGTGGAATTTTCCTTGTCAGGCTCTCCCCGGCAACCCGGCCCGCCGCCCGTCACCATCAGTGTGAACGCGGCCGGAGAACCCGTTATTCTGACAAGCTTCGAACCCTTGGCCACGCCGTGGGTGGCGTGGGCCTTGTTCCGTTCTCCTAACCTCTCCGCGTCCTGGGAGTCCATCTTCACCAAAAACGGGGACGCCAGCTTTCTGGCTTCCGGCGTCGAGTTGCAGGTCCTGAGCGCGGGTTCCCTGTCCTGGCGTGCCACCGACCGCCTTCCGAATCCATCCCGCATGTTCTATCGCTGGTCGGTTCAGCTCAATCCCTGAGCACCGGGCCGCGCTCACTTCCGGGTGGACGGCGGTTGCGGTAGCGGGGCGGGCCGGCCATCCGGGCGGGCGGCGCGCACGGGCTCGATGGAACACGTGATGGCCACGCCGCCGCTGGTGCTGTCGCCGATATGCAGCGTGCCGCCTATCAATCCAGCCCGGTATTGCATCACCCGCAGCCCCATTCCTGACAAACCCTGCCCCCCGCCTTTGGGCAGGCCCGTTCCGTTATCCTCCACCACCAGTTCCGTGCGTCCCTCGATCCTGCCCAGCGAAATCATGATCCTGCTGGCGCGCCCATGCTTGGCGGCGTTGGCCACGGCCTCCTGCGCGATCCGATACAAATGAATGGCCATCTCCGGATCCTCCTCGGGCTCCGCGCCTTCATATAACAAGTGGCACTGACAACTCAGCCGCAGATGCTTCGTGGCACTCGCGGCCAGATCCTGCAGCGCCACCGCGAGCCCCTTGCTCTGCAGCACCACCGGCGAAAGCCCGCGCGCAAGGTCCCGGGTCTGGCTGATGGCTTCGCGGATCAATCCGGTGATCTGATCCAGGTCCGAGGCTTCGGTGGCCCGCCCCTGGGCAGCCAGACGCTGGGACAAAACCTGGCTCATGAATTCGATTCCTGTGAGGTGCTGCCCCAGGCCGTCATGCAGATCATGGCCGAACCGGCTCTGCTCGCGCTCCGCGACATTCAGCACTTCCGCCTCCAGCCGCTTGGTGTCGGTGACATCGATCCCGCTCATAATAACATATTCCACCGTGCGGCCGTCCTCGGAGGGCAAGGCGGTGTTCGACCAGGAAATAACACGTCTTTTTCCAAAACGGGAAACCACGCTGCCCTCGAAGGCGCTGGCCGTGGCCTCGGTGGTCAGCAGCTTGAAATTCCGCCGCGCCGCCGCCCTCTCGTCGCGCGGAATGAACAAATCCCACGGCGCGCGGCCCTTCACGTCATCCACCATATAACCACTCGCCGTCTCCGCGGCGTGATTGAACCTGACAATTTTACCCACGGCATCCAACACAATAAAAATCGCTCCCGTGGCATTCAAAAGCGCCTGCGTGAAGTCGTTCTCCTTCCGCAGCGCATCCTCCGCCCGGCGCCGGTCCAGCGCGTCCGCCAAAATGCCGCCCACGATTTTCAGCAGGGAAATCGCATCCTCCGTCCAGTGCATTTCATGCTGCGTGGAGTCCAGACCGATGAATCCCACCAACTGCCCGCCCACCGCCATGGGCACGAAAATAACAGATTTGATCCCCTGCGCGTGGAAGGTCTCGCGGTCCAGCGCCGCCTCCGCGCTCAGCGTGTCCACACTGTAGATCGCGATGCCATCCAGCCGCCGCAGCCGCACCGCGGACCAGGGCAGATGCTCATCCAGCCGCAGCCCGCGCGTGCCCGCCCATGGATGCGGACTGCCTCCCGCCGCCCACTCATGCGTGTGATCCACCAACTCCCCGCCATGATGCACCCGGCATAAATGACAGTGATCCACCCGCAGGAATTCCCCCATTTCCCGCAGGGCCTCATGGATCCCGCGGTCGATCTCCTCGCTCTTCAGCCTGACAAACAAACTGGAGATGCGCGACACCAGGGCCTCGAACTCCACGCGTTGCTGAAGCGCGTTTTCCGCCCGCATGATTTTCCGCGTCACCGGCCCCGCGGACAATGGCTCATGCTGCGGCGGCCGCGCGGGCAGCACGCTGTGGGAAAATCGGATTTCGCGGTCGTGATCGTGGGACATGTTGGCAAAAATAACAAAACTCCGTCCGGGCGCGTCGGCGGGACCGGTCCTCCAACTTACCAGGGAAAAATCCGCTTGGCGACCTGATAACGCCGCTCGCGGAAAATGACTGCGGGACTTGCCCGCCGGACGCCGCGCGCCTCCGGATCAGGCCTGCGTTTTCGCGCCGGCCACCATGGCGTTCCAGCGGTTCTGCATCTCCCCGGGCGCCACGGATTCGAACTCCCGGGACAAAGTCCATTCATGTCCGAAGGGGTCCCTGACACAACCGGACCTATGCCCATAAAACTGATCGGACGGCACCCGCACCTCTGTGGCTCCGGCCTGGATGGCGGTTTGATATTCCGCATCCACATCCTCCGCCATCAGGCACAGCCTAACCGGAGTTCCGCCCAGCGTCTCGGGCGATTTATTGAAGGCCGGATACTCCTCCGCCAACATCACCAGCCCGCCTTTGATCTCCAATTCCGCATGGCCCACGACCCCGCTTTCGGGATCGATCAGGCGGTATCGTTCGACCGCGCCAAACGCGGCTTTGTAAAAATTGATCGCCCGCACGGCATCGCGGACAGCCAGGGCAACGGAGAACGGGGGGTAGTGCATGGAATTTTATAATGCTGCCACCACCTTGATCATTAGGCAATTAGGGATCGGCAAAAATTCACTTTTTTGAACGCCGGGCGGGAAAGTTTGCGTTTCCGGCATTCCTCCGCCATTCTCGGATTCCCTCCTTTTCCCACCATGAAACATCCCTTTCCCCTGCTGGCCGCCCTCCTGGTTTCCACCACCGCCGCCGCCCGCCCCGCCCACGCCGCGGAGGATTTGATCCTGGCTGATTTCGAGTCCGCCGGCTATCCGGAAGGCTGGACGGCCACGGGCACCGCCTTCGGCTCCGGCCCCGCCCAGGGCGCCCTTCCAGGCCAGATGGAGGTGCGCGGATTCATCGGCCGCGGACTGATCAACACTTTCCATGGAGGCGACGACGCCAAAGGCACCCTGACTTCCGCGCCTTTTAAAATCGAGCGGCCCTATCTGAATTTTCTCATCGGCGGCGGCAAGGATGCGGTGCGTTCCGCGATGTTCCTGAAGGTGGATAACAAAACCGTCCGCTCCGCCACCGGCCCCAACGACCGCCCGGGCGGCAGCGAGGCCCTCGAACCCGACTCCTGGGATGTCAGGGAATTCCTGGGCCGCACGGCCACCCTGGAAATAACAGATCAGGCCACCGGCGGCTGGGGCCATTTGAATGTGGACCACCTTGTGCAAAGCGACCGCGCCGCCGCGCCCCCGATGCTGCAGGCCCGCCGCGATTTCAAACTGGCTCAAAAGTTCCTGCTGATCCCTATCAAAAACGGCATCCCCACCCGGAAAGTCACCCTGCTCATCGACGGCAAAAAAGAAGTGGTCAACGACATCCAACTGGCCGACGCCGCGCCCGACTGGTGGGCGCTCATGGACGTCTCCGCCTGGCAGGGAAAAACCGCCACGCTGGAGGTGGACCGCCTCCCCGCCGACTCCACCGCGCTGACCACCATCCGCCCCGCCGACGGGCCGGAGGGCGGCCCGCCGCTCTACCGGGAGCCCCTCCGCGGCCAGTTCCACTTTTCGCCACGCCGGGGCTGGAACAACGACCCTAACGGCATGGTTTTTTTCAATAACGAATACCACCTTTTCTTCCAGCATAACCCCTACGGCTGGGACTGGGGGAACATGCACTGGGGCCACGCGGTCAGTCCGGACATGGTGCATTGGCAGGAGCTGGGCGACAAACTCGCCCCCGACGACTCGGGCCCCATGTTCAGCGGCAGCGCGGTGGTGGACTGGAAAAACACCAGCGGATTCGGCAAGGACGGCAAGCCCCCGCTCGTCCTCATTTACACCGCCGCCGGCAACCCCACTGTCCAAAGCATCGCCTACAGCACGGACGCCCGCACCTTCACCAAATACAGCGGAAATCCCGTCATCCCCGAGATCTCCAACGGCAACCGCGACCCCAAGGTGTTCTGGCACGAGCCTACCCAAAAATGGGTGATGGTGCTCTATGTGGAGATGCCCGGCAAACAACACTCCATCCACTTTTTCACCTCCCCCAACCTCCGGGAATGGAAGCTCGCCAGCATCACCAAGGGCGGCATCGATAACGATAAATACCTTTTTGAATGCCCTGACTTTTTCCCCCTCCCGGTGGATGGAAACGCCGCCGATCAACCGTGGGTGCTGCTCGCCGCGGACTCGCAATACGCCATCGGCACCTTCGACGGCACGACGTTCCATCCGACTCACAGCAAACTTCCAGGCCACCGCGGCCGCGGGTTTTATGCCGCCCAGACTTTCAGCGATATCCCCGCCGCCGACGGCCGCCGCGTGCTCATCGGCTGGTTCCAAACCCCCACCTCCGGCATGCCCTTCAACCAGTCCATGAGCGTCCCCCTGGAGCTGGGCCTGACCAAAACCCCGGACGGTCCGCGGCTCACTTTCAATCCGGCCCGCGAGTTGTCAGGACTGCGCGCCAAATCCAATCCTCTCAAAAACCTGACCGTCACCCCGGACGCGCCGAATCCGCTGGCCTTTTCCGTCTCGGAACTGGTGGAACTCCGCGCGGTCCTCACCCCCGGCGATGCCGAGACAGTCACCTTCGACATCCGCGGCGCCACCCTCACTTATTCCCCGAAAAAACAGGAAATCTCCATCAATGACATCCACGCCCCGGCTCCGCTGCGCAATGGCCGGCTGGACCTCGCGATCCTCTGCGACCGCACGGGATTGGAGATTTTCGCCGCCGGCGGCCTGACCTACATCCCCCTGCCCTTCCAGCCAAAACCCGACAATCTCAGCCTGGGACTGAAAGTGTCAGGAGCCCCCGTGCTGTTTGATTCGCTGGAGATCCACGAGCTGCGCTCCGCCTGGAAATAACAAGTTCCCCGGCACCGCGCCGGCACTGTTTCCAGCCGCCCTTTCACGCCCCGCAGGCCACCGGTCCGGCGGTCCCGACGTGCCTTTACCGCAAGCCCACACTTGGGCTTTCGCGCCCCCGCCTTCCGTGCCATCCGTGAGCGGCTTCCCCCCGCGCCGCATCCCCACCCTTCATCCCGCTCCGCCCGGAATCCAACCCTGCCCTATCAAAATCCCATGACCATTTCCCCCTCCGACTACGAAAAACTCGGCACCTTCTACCTCGGCCGGGAATATGATATCGAAACCAAGAAGACGGAGGAAAAACTCGTCCTTTACGACTCGAAGGATCTGGTCACCCACGGCGTGGTGCTGGGCATGACCGGCAGCGGAAAAACCGGCCTCTGCTTCGCGCTGCTGGAGGAGGCGGCCATGGACAATATCCCCGCCATCATCATCGACCCCAAGGGCGACCTATCCAATTTTCTCCTGACCTTCCCGGACTTGACCGGCGAGTCCTTCCGCCCCTGGATCAATGAGGAGGACGCCGCCAAAAAAAACCAGACGCCCGACGAGTTCGCCGCCGCCCAGGCCGCGATGTGGGAGAAAGGACTCGGCGAATGGGGCCAGTCCGCCGCGCGCATCAAGACCCTGCGTGAAAATGTTGATATCAATATCTTCACCCCGGGCAGCAACGCCGGCATTCCGGTCAGCATCCTCGCCTCGTTAGGCGCGCCGGAATTTGAAATCATCGATGACAACGAACTCTTCGCGGAACGCATCGAAACCACCGCCAGCTCGATCCTCGGCCTCATCGGCATCACCGCCGATCCTATCAACAGCCGCGACCACATTCTGTTGTCGAATATTTTCAACCACACTTGGCGCGCGGGGGAAAATCTCGATCTCGAAAAAATCATCAATTATGTCCAGACCCCGCCATTCGGCAAAGTCGGGGCCTTGGATCTGGAGGCGTTCTATCCGGAGAAAAAACGCGCGGAGCTCGCCATGGGCATCAACAATCTCCTGGCCTACCCCGGCTTCGGCACCTGGCTCACCGGCGAGGCCCTGGACATCAAACGCATGATGCACACGCCGGAGGGAAAACCCCGCGTGAGCATTTTCAGCATCGCCCATTTGAATGACAGCGAACGCATGTTTTTCGTCTCACTGCTGCTGAATCAGATGGTCGGCTGGATGCGCGCGCAAAGCGGCACCACCAGCCTCCGCGCGTTGCTCTACATGGATGAAATCTACGGCTACCTGCCGCCGACCGCGAATCCGCCCAGCAAAAAACCGTTGATGATTCTCCTGAAACAATCCCGCGCCTTTGGCCTCGGATTGCTGCTGGCAACGCAGAATCCGGTCGACCTGGATTACAAAGCCCTATCCAATATCGGCACGTGGTTCCTCGGCCGCCTGCAAACCGAGCGCGACAAAGCCCGCGTCCTCGACGGGCTCGAAGGCGCCGCCTCCAGCCAGGGCGGTAAATTCGACCGCTCCAGCATGGAAAAAATGCTCAGCGCCCTGGGGAACCGGATCTTTCTCATGAACAACGTCCACGAAGACGCGCCCTGCGTGCTTCAGGTCCGCTGGGTCATGAGTTATCTGCGCGGTCCGCTCACGCGCACGCAGATCAAAAAACTCATGGATCCAAAGCGATCCCTGGCCGCCGCCCC
>JAQGPD010000628.1 GCA_028293305.1 Verrucomicrobiales bacterium
CGAGATCAATCACGGTTTGCGGTCGCAGCCCGCCGTCGAGGTGTTCATGCAGCAGAACTTTCGGGAGCGAGCGGAGGAAATCTTCGGAAGCCATGCGGGAACGTAAGCGTAAACCGCGCCGCCTGCAAGGTTAGGGATGGGGCGGGATGGGCGCCGCCGGGCAGCCTTGGAGTGCGTGCGGCTTGCCGCCGCTTTTCGGGAGGCAGCTTGCTGCCGTGTGGTGTGGCTTGCAGTGACGAAGGGGAAATTCAGCGATATCCGGCGCAGGACAAGTCCTGCTCCCGGAAAGCGGCGGCAAGCCGCGCGCACTCCAAAGCGGTTAGCCGCGCCAGCTTCGTTGTTTTCGCCCGCCACGTTGGTGGCGCCAGCTTGCGGAGTTTTTCCGTCGGTCGCGATAGCAACTTTTCCGTCCTTGTCGCTGCTTTGAATCTGTCAGAGTTCGCGGCGGATCGCGGTGAGGAGGTCGCCGTAGTCGTCGAAGGCGGGGTATTGGGGGAATTGCGCGCGGATATTGTCAGGAGCGTGGAAGAGGAATCCGGCATCCGCCTGGCCGAGCATCGCGGTGTCGTTGAAGGAATCCCCGGCGGCGATGATTTTGTATTTCAGCGACTGGAACGCCAATACGGCCTCCTGTTTCTGGTTAGGCTGGCGCAATTTGTAGTCGGTGATGCGGCCGTCGGTGATCACCAGATTGTGACAGAGAATGGTGGGCCAGCCGAGTTGGCGCATGAGCGGCTGGGCGAACTCGCCGAAGGTGTCCGACAGAATAACCACCTGGGTCAGCGTGCGGAGTTCATCCAGAAAAGCCTTGGCGCCGGGCAGCGGTTCCAGCGTTCCTATCACGTCCTGGATCAGCGCCAGGGTGAGGCCGTTTTTTTCCAGCAGGTCTAGGCGGTAACGCATGAGCACATCGTAGTCCGGTTCGTCGCGGGTCGTGCGGCGGAGCGCGTCGATGCCGGTGCGCTCGGCGACGGCGATCCAGATTTCCGGGACGAGGACGCCTTCGAGGTCGAGGGTGACGATGGTTTGCGGTTTCATGTGCGGTTCCTGACACGCGGCGCGGGGCTTGTCCAGCGCGGGCGTGGAGGCGGGAGGGCCGGCGGCGGGATGGCGCGGTATCAGAGAGGTCGGGAACAGAACCGATTTTTCTCGGCAGGGCGATGATATTTAAAAGCCGCTGATGTTCACCGCCTTATCCACGGCTTGTTCACCGGTTGTTCGCAAGCCGCTAGCATTAATTTTTGTTTCACCCTTTCGCCCGGCCGGGAAATGCCGCATGTGGAGAAGTTCCATGACCGAATCCGCTCCGTCCACTTCATCGTCCTCCAATGGCCCCGACCTCCAAGGCAAGGGCTGGCGCAAAAAGCAGGAGGCACCGGCGTGGAACGATCCCACGCGTCCCTTGCCCAGCGCGCACGACATGGAGCGCGGCGTGCTCAGCTGCATGATGCAGGCGCCGGAATATGCCGTGGGCGCCGCCATGGAATTGCTGACGCCCCAGCACTTCCACGTGCCCGCGCACGAAATGTTATACGGCTTGCTCGTGGAGCAGAACGATGCCGGGAAACCTATCGATCCGGTCTCCATCCAGCAATTGCTGATGGACCGCAAGCTGATGGAAAACGTGGGTGGTCCGGCGGCCGTGGCGGAGATCTACACCTTCGCGCCCACCCCGGCGCACGTCACCCACTACGCCACCCAGGTCAGGGAAAAAGCGACCCTGCGGCGCGTGATCACATCCTGCAGCGAGTGCATCAACCGCGCCTTCGAGGACCAGGAAAATGTGGGGCCTTTGCTGGATGAAGTGGAGGCGCGCATCCTGGGAATCCGTGAGGATGAGGTCGGGAAAAAAGGCATGCTCACCATGAAGGAGCACGTCTTCAAAGCCATCGACGACCTGGAGGCGAAGGCGGCCAACCCCAACGCCATCAACGGGATCGCGACCGGATTCAAGATTTTGGACGAGATGACCGGCGGCATGCATGCCGGGGAAATGATCATCGTCGCCGCCCGTCCCTCCATGGGGAAAACGTCCTTCGCCATGAACATCGTGGAGAATGTAGCGGTGGACCAGAACCGGCCCTGCGCGGTGTTCAGCCTGGAAATGACAGCGGACAGTCTGGTGCAGCGTCTCATTTGTTCCCGCGCCAAAATCAACATGCGCTCGCTGATGAGCGGCCAGTTTTTGAATCAGGGATCCTTCCAGATGATGACCCGCGCGGCCAGTGCCCTGGCGGGCAGCAAAATTTTCATCGACGACACGCCGGCCCTATCCATTCTCGATCTGCGTTCCAAGGCGCGGCGGCTGCACAAGATGCATAAAATCGAGATGATCATGGTGGACTACCTTCAGCTGTGCCGCAGCACCAGCCGGCGCGCGCAGGACAACCGCCAACAGGAAATCGCGGAAATTTCCAGCGGCCTCAAAGCCCTCGCCAAGGAGCTGAGTCTGCCGATCATCGTCCTCGCCCAGCTGAACCGCGGCGCGGAAAACCGCACCAGCAACAAGCCAAAGCTCAGCGACCTCCGCGAGTCCGGGTCCATCGAGCAGGACGCCGACGTGGTGGGTCTGCTGTTCCGGCAGGAGTATTACGCCGAGGACGACGACGCCCGAGCCGAAAGCGCCGGCGAGGCCGAGTTCCTCATCGCCAAACAGCGTAACGGCCCCACCGGCGGCGTCCCCCTGACATTCCGGAAGGAGTTCATGCGCTTCGAGGACCGCGAAGGCGAAGTCTCGGAAATCTAACCAACTCCACCGGCGCGACAGGAGCCATGGCCTGCGGGGACTCATTTCCGCCGTAGTGGCCGGTATTCCCGCATGTCCAACTGCTCTCACCATCACGGCGGCTGGGGTGACAGTGGGCTTAACCACGTTGCGGCCGGGCAGAGGACCGGGAAGCGATTGCCAGCGCCCTCCAAAAAATCATTGCTATGCCACTGTTTTTTTGATTCAAGGACTACCAGATAGTCGTAGCAGTGACTGAAGAATATGCGGCCAATCCTTACTTATTTCTATATGTTCCTGATCTAGCGCCACTTATGCGATTCAACCCTATTTCCGGCCAATTTCTCCCGTGCATTGCCTTCCTCCTCCTGCCGCTGTGATTGCCGGTTTTTTCGCCAAAGGTCGTGGCGCAGACCGCCGCGGCTCAGTTGGAAACATCACGCAGCCGGATCCGCCCAGGATCCAGGCGGTCGGGCAAGCTCCCGCCGATGCGCCATGGGTCATGGAACGGAGTCTTTCCATGTCCGATGGCAGTCCGGGCCAGTGGTTTCCATTTTACCAGCCTGCGGCAAGTTTCGCGGATTTCCGTTATCCATCATTCGCGGTGGACCTGCGTCCGCTTCCGCTGGTGCCCCCCGCCATGCCTATTTCCGCGCCTTCGCTCGGCCTGCCGCGGGCCCGCTGGCTGTGGGCGCACACCTCCCTCCAAATCGCCGCCGATGGTCGTGTATTGGCCCGCTGGGCCTCGGCGGAAAATAATGTCATGGTGGAAACTGTATTGACACTTAACGAGTTGAATCTGCTGAATCCTGACGCCTCGGCTGACAATCAATCCCGGCCCACCTTCGGCATAGGGATCAACCAGCAGGCAGCGACCCCGGTTTTGCCTCCGCTCAGTATCTCCTACAGCGTGGCCCAGCTTCCTCAGGGGCAGACCCTTCCCGCCAATCCGGCGGCGCTGGCGGGGAAGGACCTCTTCATCCGGCAGGGGCTCATCGCCTTCGGTCCGGAAATCCGGGCGGCCTGCTGGCCGGAATACAGTGTCTCGCCCCCGTCCCCTCCTCCGACGCTGAATGACCGGAGTTTTTACCGGATCAAGTCCCTGCCCGCCCTGCACGATGCGAATAACAATGACTTCCCGGACGAGTTGGAGGGATATTTTTCAGATCTCCTGATCAGCGAGGCCTGTTATGCCTCTCTGGCCCCGGTGAATGCGCACCAGCCCCACGAGTTCCTGCCGGTGGGAGAGGATTATTATGCCGTGCCGGCTTTCCTGGGCCGGCCGCCGGATTGGGTGGAGATTCTGAAACCCACGGACCATGCCATCTCCACGGCAGGGTATTATTTTTCGGACTCATTGAGCAATCTCAAACGGTTTGCCTTTCCGGACCTCTCCATTCCGCCCTATGCGACTTTGATCCTGCTGCTCAGCGACAGCCCGCATCCGCTTTTTGCCACGGAGGGGGATCCTGCCAGCCTCCTGAGGAAATGCTGGGTGAATTTCCGCCTCAAGGATGAGGGGGAGACCGTGTATCTCAGCAAAAACACGCCCACGGCGGGGAATCCGGCGGCTTATTCCATCGTGGACACCCTGGAGACGCCCACGGGCAATGTGACCGCCCTCACGGGTTTCACCGTCGGGAAAGTCCCCCGGGCGGATCACACCTGGGCCACGGTTTATCTCCCCGGCGGCAGCCCGGATAAAGTCAACCAAGGCTGGGGCTTGAACCGTTTCCTCACCGCGCCTGTCATTTCGGAAGTCCCCGCCGCGGGCGGTGCCGCCGCCCCGGCCCACAGCCGGCTTTTCCGCCGCGCCTCGGATCTGCCGCGCATCAACCTTTCCCATCCGGACCCCACCGTCACCATCACCTACACCCTGGACGGATCCGAGCCCGGACCCGAGGATGGCATTTATGAGGGTCCCTTGGAAATCCTGAACACCACCGTGCTCCGGGCCCGTGCCTTCGCCGGGAATGCCGTGCCTTCCCCCACCGCCACCCGGACTTACATTTCCAGCGAAGGCGTGCTGAGCCAACTCGCCCCTCCAACGCTTCCTCTCCAGATCCCCTCCGTGGATACCCTCCACCGGTTCGACCCGGCGATGGCCGCCGCCTACGGCCACAATCGTCCGCCCCAACGAGCCGGCTATCCCGCCTCCGGCACCCCGGCCAATCCGGGCACGAAAACCATCATCGAGCAATTGGAGGCCCGGCCCGCTGTTTTCATCACCCTTGATCCGCAGGGCCAGTCCTATAACTCGCCCGGAGGCAGTTCCGACCCTGAGACGCCGGCCGCCTTCGAGTGGGTGGACCCCGCCCGCCCCGCCGATTACCGGCAGGAAAATGCCATGGTGCAACTCACCGGGGGCAACGCCAGCAGCACTTCGGAAAAAAAGAGCCTGGATGTTATTTTTAAAGGAGCCACCACCTTCACCGGCAAGTCGGAATGGCAGGGTCCCGTTCTGGGGGACGGCACCTCCGCCTTGTTTCCTGGTTCGCCCGTCACGGTCTTCCCCAGGCTCCTGCTGCGGAATCCCATGCAGGCTTCGTTTTTAAATCCCCACGGTCCAACCGACAAGGTTTACATCAGCGATGCCTGGATGAAGGAGACGCAGCGCGCCCTGGGCGGCAATGCTCCCTTCACCACCGTCCAGCGCCGGTGGGTGCATGTTTTCATCAACGGTTATTATTGGGGAGTTTATGACATGGAGGAGCACTTCGACGCCGACACCATCTCCGCCCACCTCATCGCCGCCCTCCCGGCCAACACCAGTGCCGCAGTGAAAGCCCTCTACAAACCCTCCCTCATCCTAACCGGCCAACCGGCGGGCGTGGAACCCTACACCCCGGCAAGTGTGGCAGCCCAATGGTGGTTTAATACTGTCAAGGCCAAGGCTGCTGAAGTGCACGACGCAACGCCCGAAACCCGCGCGGCGAAATTTGCGGAACTCGAGACCGTGGTGGATCTGGACGCCTACATCGACTATATCACCACCTTGCAAATCGTCAGTCATGGAGAATTGAGTTATGACAATGTCCGGGCATGGCGGCATCCAGTAACACAGAAATGGTATATCATGGCATGGGATGGGGATGTGCTGAGTTGGTATGACGGTAGTTTTATTAATGATCCTATTTACAATAGCCAAGATAGAGGTGACCAGCTGGTCCACCGCGCTCTCAAACTCATACCTGAATATGCTGTGAAATTCGGAAGCCGACTGCAGTTGCAGCTTGCGGGACCCGCTTCCTTCGCGGGCATGAGGGACAGATTCAACGCTCTGAGCGAGGACTTTCGACAAACACTGGAGTGCGAGGCCCTGCGGTGGGGTCGTTATTCCGTGGATGGGTCCAACCGGATTGTCCGTTGGGAAACTGACATATCAGAGCGAAAGGTCCTGTTGTTCAATCCACATCCCATGGCGGACGAAACCTCCTTATACAACAATCTCATCCGAAGCGCCCAAGCGCCCGGATACCTCCCCTCCAATTTCCCCCTCCTTAGCCCACCATGAAACTTACAGTTCAGTTTTTCACTCTCGGTATTATGTTTTCCACGGTCAGCTTCGGCTTGGCAGCGGACACGATTTATCTCAGCTTGCCCTACCGCGGGCGGGCGGACAGCCCATTTCTACAAAGCATTCAAAATGGAACGACCTATATCGAGGACTTCGAGGACAAACTCCTAAACACTCCGGGTCTGAGCACGACTTACGGGAAAGTGTTCGATTCCCCCACGTTCAGTGCGGATGAGGATGATGGCCGATTGGATAACATTGCCTTTGGCTGGTGCCTGTCGGCCAACCCGGCGAATGCGCTTCCGATTGGCGGACCCTACAGCATGGAAGTCCTGCTTGGCCGGGACGCAATTGGACATTACCCCACTCATTTTGGAGCCCTGTATTTGGAATTTGCCACACAAAGCGCTGCAGGTTCCCTGCGCTATTTTCAAGCTTTTGACGAGAACGGCCTTCAGATTTTTGACGGGCCACTGACCGCCCTGTTTCCTATCTTAAGTGATACTGCTTCAATCCTGGACGCCAGAGGCAACCGATTTTTTGGCCTGATTCACGAGTCCGGCATTTCGCGGGTTCTGATGGGGGGCGGCGGCAGCTTCGACCACATCCAATATGGTTATGGTTCGATCCCCGAGCCTGCGGTCGGAGTGCTTTCGGGCGTGGCTTTGGGGCTGATTTCGATGCGGCGGAGGAGGCGCGGGCAGCCATGAAAATTGCAGCCCTGCTTTTGAGTCTCAGTCTATTGTTGTCCACGGTCAGCTTCGGCTTTGGAGCGGACACGATTTATCTCAGCTTGCCCTACCGCGGGCGGGCGGACAGCCCTTTTTTACAGAGCATACAAAATGGAACGACCTATCTGGAGGACTTTGAGGACAAACTCCTGAATACCCCGGGCTTGAGCACCACCCACGGAATCGTGTTCGATTCGCCAACATTCAGTGCGGATGAGGACGATGGTAGGTTGGATAACATTGCTTTTGGCTGGTGCCTGTCGGCCAACCCCGGAAATCCGCTTCCCATTGGTTCACCTTTCAGCATGGAAGTCATGCTGGGCCGGGATGCGTTTGGGCATTACCCCACCCATTTTGGAGCGCTGTATCTACAGTTCGCCCGAAACGTCGACCCAGAGGGACTTCGTTATTTCCAAGCATTTGATGAAAACGGCATTCAGATTTTTGATGAACCCTTAACCGCCCTTTCCCCGGTATTAACCGGCGGTGCAAACATATTGGATGCCCGGGGTAACCGCTTCTTTGGCCTGATCCACGAGTCCGGCATCTCGCGGGTCCTGATGGGGGGAGGCGGCAATTTCGACCACATCCAATACGGTTACGGTTCGATACCCGAGCCTGCGGTCGGAGTGCTTTCGGGCGTGGCTTTGGGGCTGATTTCGATGCGGCGGAGGAGGCGCGGGCGGTCATGAAACCTCCCGCATTTCCGGGCTTTTTCCTTTCCGTGTTAGTGTTGTCATGGTGCCAGGGTTTGGCGGCGTCTCCCTGACATTCCGGAAGGAGTTCATGCGCTTCGAGGACCGCGAAGGCGAGGTCTCGGAAATCCAACAAACTCCGGACCGCTCAATAACAAGCCAAACCCACCCGCGCCCCGCGCGCCTTGGACTGCGGAGACTTGTCTCCGCCTTCCCAGCCGAAGCTCGCTGAGGTGTATCTATTCCGACCCGTCAAGCCACGCCCAATCAAATCCAGCAAATCCAGCAAATCCAGCAAACCCAAGCCGAAGCCGAAGCCGAGGCCGAGGCCGACGTGCGATCAAAATCCCCCTCCAAAAAAAACTCCGAGTCTAACGTTTCAATCCGTGTCGGTTTTCCAGCTTTCGGTCAGCTTTTTCGAGGCTGGCTTCCGGACTTCAAACCGCTCCCCATTCCAGTGGAGGTCGGCGACCCGGGTTCCGAAGGTCCAAATTTTCCCCGCCCCATCGCGGCTGGGAACGTGATTCCACTCGCCCGCCTCGATGGTGGTGTCCTCCCGGCGACTGCGGAAGTGCAGGTTCCGGTCCACGCCTTCGGGCATGACCTGTTGGGTGACATCCCTCCATTTCATGCCCAGGATCGTGGCCTGCCGTTCCAGGATGATTGTCTGTTCGGCGCCGGGAGGAATCACCGGCTTGGCGAACGGCTTGGGCATGTGGACAAAAATCAGCGGTGACTTGTTGGGTCGCGGCAGTTCTTTTGCCCAGGCCATGGAAGTGCCACGCACGTCACCCCCATCGGAATACCAGTGCAGCCATTCGTGCTTGAGATCCAACCGGTTCCGGTCCGTGCTCAGCATTTCCAAAAGCAGGTTTCTTTGGTTCCTCGGAATATCCGCCAAGTATTTGGGCGGGATGGTCAGCAATGCGTGCTGAAACGTGTGTTCATCGGCCAAAGCGGTCCCCGGCGCGGC
>JAQGPD010000015.1 GCA_028293305.1 Verrucomicrobiales bacterium
GAAAAAGCGCGCAGTTCCCCCTCCACGTCTGGCTCCCGGACGCCATGGAAGGCCCCACGCCCGTTTCCGCTCTCATCCATGCCGCCACGATGGTCGCCGCCGGGGTTTACCTCATGGTGAAGGTTTCCTTCCTGATCACCGCCTCCGCCAGCGCGGGCATGGTCGTCTCCTGGATTGGCGGCATCACCGCTCTCATGGCCGCACTGATGGCCACCCAGCAAAACGATATCAAGCGCATCCTGGCCTACTCCACTTTGTCCCAACTCGGATACATGGTCATGGCGGTCGGTCTGGCCGCTCCGCAGGCCTCGATGTTCCATCTTTTCACCCACGCCTTTTTCAAAGCCCTGCTCTTCCTCGGCTCCGGCGCGATTATCCACGCCTGCCACCACGAGCAGGACATCTGGAAAATGGGCGGCCTGAAATCCAAAATGCCCATCACCTTCCTGACGTTCATGATCGGCACCGCCGCCCTCATGGCCGTGCCCTTCGTCACCTCCGGTTTCTATTCCAAGGAAGCCATCCTCGAAGCCGCGCTGCATAAAAACGTCCTGCTCTTCGCCATCGGAGCTTTCACCGCCCTCCTGACCGCCTTCTACATGACCCGCCTCATTATCGTGGCCTTCTTCGGCAAAGCCCGCGCCCACGGAGCCGACCACGCCCACGAGGTCCCGTTGCTCATGCTCATCCCACTCGTTGTTCTCGCGGTTCCTTCCGTGGTCGCCGGATTCCACTTCTTCGGTGGCACCGTGCTTGGCGAAAATATGCCTCACCACGAAGGCAGCATGATCGGCCTCACCTTCTTTGTCTCCCTGGCCACTCTCGTCCTTGGGGTGTTCTTCGGATACAAAACTTACGCCGGCAAAGACACCGATCCCCTCGCCGGCAAAGCTGCCGCGAAGCTGTTCGCCAACAAATTCTACTTCGACGAAATTTACACCAAAGGCATCCGCATCCTCCAGGACGGCCTCGCCCAGGTGCTCCAGCTTATCGACGGCATCCTCATCGACGGCCTTGGCGTCCGCGGATCCTCCGGACTCGCCTCCGGCACCGGCAATCTTTTCCGCCGCCTCCAGGTCGGAAACATCCAAGGCTACGCCTTCCTCTTCGGCCTTGGAGTCCTGCTCCTGGTTTCCTTCGCCCTGCTATAGATTCCCTGCATGACCACCTTGCACGGCAGGACGATTATAACAGTATGGTGCCAAGCCCTATACGGCGCCAAAGAGAACTATATGAGGTCGGAAGGCCCGCGCTTTTCAGGTTGTTGAGTGACAAGTGATTCTTGCCAACAATCCCGGGAGAATTGCGAATGAACTTTTTCCTGGTTCTTGCCCAAAGCTGACCCATTCACGGCTCCTGAGTCCGTGTCAATTAACCACGATAAGAAAAAGTGAGGGAAACTTTCATCGGTTGGACTGCCGTTGAGGGTGGCGGCACTGCCGGGTCCACAAGCATGGATTCCTTGAACTTTAAACAAGTGCAAAGCGGCCAAGCAAGCCGGACCGCTGGATCCCGCTTACAACGCCTCAACAAGGCCAGCACTGACAAACCAGCCAGGATGGTGGTTCGCTGCATTGGCAACATGTTGAAGCCGTTTCCGACCGACACCCCTAAATAGCTGCAACCGCCACCGAGCAACCCCAACAAAAACCTTGCCCAAACCTAAGGTCCATGGTTACAAGGCCAGGCCTATGTGGGCTAGGTGCGGCGGTGGCCGATAACGTTGATTGGAGCTGCTGGACTATTTATAGCTGCGCGTGGAGAAGTGGACTTCCTCGTATTCCAGCCACTCTTTGTGGAGCTTGGGTTTGCTGAAATCACCGGTGTGTTCCCAAGCGGCGACGTAGGAGTAGTGGTCGTCATCACGGCGGGCTTCGCCTTCGTCCTGATGCTCGGTGCGGAAGTGGCCGCCGCAGGATTCCTCGCGTTCGTAGGCGTCGCGGCAGAGGAGTTCGGCGAATTCCAGGAAATCGGCCACGCGGCCGGCGAGTTCCAGCTGTTGGTTGAAGGTGTCGCCGCTGCCGGGAATTTTCACGTTTTTCCAGAATTCCTCACGGAGTTCGGGAATGCGTTTCAAGGCTTCGGCGAGTCCTTCCTTGGTGCGGGCCATGCCACATTTGTCCCAGACGAGCAGACCGAGTTCCCGATGGAAACTGTTGACCGAGCGGGTGCCGTTGACGGCGAGGAGCTTGCGGATGCGGTCGCGCACGGCCTCCTCGACGGCTTTGAATTCGGGATCGTCCTCTTTGTGGATGCCGGGTTTTTGTTCAGCCAAATAGTTTGGCAGGGTGGCGGGGACGATGAAATAGCCGTCCGCCAGGCCTTGCATCAGAGCGCTGGCTCCGAGGCGGTTGGCTCCGTGGTCGGAGAAGTTGGCTTCGCCGAGGACGTGGAGTCCCGGGACATTGCTCATGAGATTGTAGTCCACCCAGAGGCCGCCCATGGTGTAGTGGACGGCGGGATAGATGCGCATCGGTTGTTGATAGGCATTTTCTCCGGTGATCTGCTCATACATATCAAAGAGGTTGCCGTAGCGCTCTTTGATTTTGTCGGCGCCGAGCCTTTTGATGGCATCGGCGAAGTCCAGGTATACGCCCAGGCCGCCAGGGCCGACTCCGCGGCCATCGTCGCATTGTTCCTTGGCGGCGCGGCTGGCGATGTCGCGCGGGGCGAGGTTGCCGAAGCTGGGGTATTTGCGCTCCAGGTAGTAGTCGCGGTCCTCCTCGGGAATGGCGGAGGCGGGTTTCCCGCAGTCCTCTTTGCGCTTCGGCACCCAGCAGCGGCCGTCGTTGCGGAGGCTTTCGGACATGAGGGTCAGCTTGCTTTGATAGTCGCCGCTGACAGGAATACAGGTCGGGTGGATCTGGGTATAACAAGGATTGGCGAACCATGCGCCGCGTTTGTGGGCGCGCCAGGTGGCGGTCACATTGCAGCCCATGGCGTTGGTGGAGAGATAGAAAACGTTGCCATAGCCCCCGGTGCACAGCAGCACGGCGTCGCCGGCATGGGAGGAGATTTTACCAGTGACCAGATCCCGCACCACGATGCCCTTGGCGTGGCCGTCGATGACCACGATATCGAGCATCTCCGTGCGGGGATACATTTTGACGCTGCCCTGGGAGATTTCCTTGTTCAGCGCCGCATAGGCTCCGAGGAGGAGCTGCTGCCCGGTCTGGCCGGCGGCGTAGAAAGTGCGGGCTACCTGTGTGCCACCGAATGAGCGGTTGGCCAGGAGACCGCCGTATTCGCGGGCAAAGGGGACGCCCTGGGCGACGCATTGGTCGATGATTTGGACACTGACTTCGGCCAGGCGGCGAACATTCGATTCCCGGGCGCGGAAGTCGCCGCCTTTGATGGTGTCATAGAAAAGGCGATAGGTGCTGTCGCCGTCGTTCTGATAGTTTTTGGCGGCATTGATGCCTCCCTGCGCGGCGATGCTGTGGGCGCGTCGGGCGCTGTCGTTATAGCAGAAACATTTCACGTTGTAGCCCTGCTCGGAGAGCGTGGCGGCGGCGGCGGAGCCGGCGAGTCCGCTGCCGACGACGAGGACGGTGTATTTGCGGCGGTTGGCGGGATTGATCAATTTGGACGTGGCCTTGTGGCGGGTCCATTTGTCAGACAGCGGCACCTGCGGGGAGCCATCGGGAGGGGTGTCGCTGGTGCGGTCGGAAGCGGGGGCCGGGGCGTCGTGGAGTTCGCTGATCATGGCTCGGGGATTGGGAAAAAGGAATTAGGATTTGAGACCGGTGAGGATGGCCAGCGGGATGGAGATATTGCCCAGGAAAATGCCGAGGGCGAAAAGGTTGCCTGCGATGCGGATGGGCTGGCGGGTGCGGGGGGTGGCGAGGCCGATGGTTTGGAAAATGCTGGCGACGCCGTGGCCGAGGTGGCTGCAAAGGAGAAACATGGCCAGCACATAAAAGGCGGAAACATACCATACGCTGAAACCGTCCATGACCATGTTATAGACATTATGCACTCCCGGCTCCACCCAATAGC
>JAQGPD010000060.1 GCA_028293305.1 Verrucomicrobiales bacterium
GGCGCCGGCCGCGCCATGGGCCGCAAGGAAGCGGGCCGCCGGCTCGACCAAAAATCCTGGGTCCACCGCAAGGGCGCGACCCGGGCGGTTCCGGGCGGCCACTATTCGCTGAAGGACACCCCTTTCGCGGAATCCGGCCACCCCATTCTCCTGCCAGGAAATCCGCGCGATGGCTCCGTGGTCATGGTCGCCCGGCAAGGCGCGTCCAAAAGCTGCTGGTCCGTCAACCACGGCGCCGGCCGCGCCATGGGCCGCAAGGAAGCGGGCCGCCGGCTCGACCAAAAATCCGTCGACGCCGAAATGGATTCCCTCGACATCCTATCAAACTGCCGCCGATACCCGATCGATGAATCCCCCGACGCCTACAAAGACTTCAGTGAGGTCCTCAAAAGCGTCGAACAAGCCGGCCTCGCCTCCACCGTCGCCACCTTGAAAGCGCGGTTCGTGATCAAGGACAACGACAAGGCGGATGATTGAGATCGGAAGCGCCTGCCAGCCTTTCCCTTTCCGGGGAGGGCTGGCTTGCGGCCATGCAGCTGGCAGGAATAGCAAGAATTCCGCCCGTGCCCACAAGCCCGGAAATCCGCTAGGGTCCGGTGGAGGGAATCCGCGAGACCCACGCCAGAAACTCGACGTTGCCGTCCGTGCCGGTGATGGGGGAAGTCGTGCAGCCGCGCCAGTGCCAGCCTTTGCAGGTGGCGACAAAGCGGCGGATGCGGTCCACGGCCTGGTCATGCAGGGCGGGATCGCGCACGATTCCACCCTGCACCACATCCTCCCGCCGGAGCTCGAACTGGGGTTTGATGAGACAAACCAGTTGGCCCTGCGACGCGTCCAGCACCGCCATGACGGCGGGCAGGACCAACGTTAGGGATATGAACGAAAGATCAAAAACAGCCAGGTCGATGGATTCCGGCACCTGTTCCGGCAGGAGGTGGCGGAGGTTGAATTGCTCCCGGGCGATGACCCGCGGATCGTTCCGGATTTTCCAGACGAGCTGGTTGGTGCCCACATCAAAGGCATAGACTTTCGCCGCTCCGTGCTGAAGCAGGCAATCCGTGAACCCGCCCGTGGAGGCCCCGGCATCCAGACAGGTCAGGCCCGTGGGATCGATCCGGAAATGCGTCAGGGCGCCCTCCAGTTTCAGGCCGCCGCGGCTGACGTAGCGGGGTCTGGTTTTGACGGTGAGTTCGTCGTCCGGTTTGACAATGTGGCCCGGTTTTGTGACGGCGTGGCCATTCAAGGCGACCTCGCCGGCGAGGATCAGCCGCTTTGCCTGCTCCCGGGAATCGCACATTCCACGCGAGGCCAGGGCGGCGTCCAGCCGTTCCTTCACGCGCGGAGGTGGAGTGGGGGCAGGGCCGTCGCTCATGGAATGGGGCACAAAACCGGAACCGGACCTAACGGCGTTGCAGACGGATGAACATCACCAGTCCCATCACCCCGAAAATCACATTCGGCAGCCAGACCCAGAGATGCGGATACTTGTCAGGGGAATCCTGCCAAAGTCCGCCCAGCATAATCAGCGCGAAATAACTGATCCCCACCGCCAGACTCAAAACGAAGCCGACGGAGGTCTCGCGCCGCTGCGCGGTGATGCCGAAGGGGATGCCGACGAATGCCAGCACCAGGCAGGCGAATGAAAAACTGATGCGCCGGTGGAACTCGGTCAGCATGCCGGAATGCGACGGCGGGATGCTGCCGTCCACCGCCAGCTCCGCGGGATTTTCCATGCCCTGCACCAACTGCGCCATCGTCATGCCCTCGACGCGCATCTTGGCACTGTTTTGAAACATTTTGTTGAGGGAAACCGCCAGCGGACTCTGCGCGGTCATCGCGTAATTCACCTCCGGCATTCCTTCTTTTTCCATCCGCAGCTGCTCAATGTAGGCGGCCCGCGCCTCCTCGCTCATGGCTTTCAACTCATCGGCGTTGGCCTCCGCCGGCCAATTGCGGCCAACGGTGAGCACATTGAATAAATCCAAACGGATCTCCCGGGTCTTGAACACATTCCCATCCGCGACCTCGGCCTCCTTGGCAAAGAAAAACCGTGAGGGCCGCGCGCGCTCATTGTTCCGGTCGGGCTGGAGCTGGATGATTTGCAGGTTCTTCAATTTTTCGCCTTCCTTCGATTCCGCGAAAATGAAAAATCCAGTCAGTTGATCCACCATGGTGTCGGGTCGGAACAACGCCTTGGGATCATTCAAAACCGCCTGCTGCGTGGTCTTGCGGATTTCCGCCCAGGCATGGGGCGCGACCTTCAGATTGATCCACAGACACAAGCCCGCCGCCAAAGCCGCGAGCACCAGCACCGGGGCGCAGATCCGCCGCAGACTCATCCCGCTCATCCGCATGGCGATCAATTCATTGTCCGCGGAAAGCCGGCCGAACACCAGCAGCACCGCGGTCAGGATCCCCCACGGCACGGTGAATGAAAGCGATGACGGGAACGAATACCCGATGAATTTCAGAATCGCCTCCGGAGGCAGCGTGCCGTCCACCAGCTTATCCAACAGCTTTTTGAAAATCTGCCCCAGGACCAGAACCACGCTCAGCACGGTGACCGCGAACAACGTGGACACGAGCACCTGCCGGCCCAGATAGCGGTCGAAAATTCGGAACATTGGATAAAAAACTCAGCAACGGAAATACACGCACAGCAACATCACCACCGCGCCTCCAGGCAACAGAAAAAACACCCGCCATGCCCGCCCGGTCACATCCGGCGGTAACGCAAAATGCCATCGCCGATCAACTCCGCCAACCGCTGCCGGTAGCGCGGGTCCAGCACGCGCGAACGGTCATTCCCGGTGGAAATAAATCCGCCCTCCACCAGCGCGGCCGGCATCACGCAGGAA
>JAQGPD010000084.1 GCA_028293305.1 Verrucomicrobiales bacterium
CCCTCCCCTCCCCTCCAGTCCTTTCTCGTCCCCCCCGCAACGCTAATGCTATTTTGCAGCTAATCCCCCGGATGGCTTGCATTCGCCCGGCACGCGACTATCGGCTGCCCTTCCCTTTTTATGGCGGCGGCGACTCTTTGGAATTTGCGACCGATGCAGGACGATTGTCTCGCATCGCTGGATGGCTGTGGGAAATCGCCACTTGTCCGCCTGCTCCTCGCCCAGCGCGGCATCCGCGGCGGAGAGGAAGCCGAGCGTTTTCTCAATCCCAAGCTCCGGGAACTCGGCGACCCCTTCGCCCTGCCGGACATGGAACAAGCCGTGGCCCGACTTCTCCAAGCCGTTGATAGCCAGGAACCTGTCGTGCTTTTTGGAGACTACGATGTGGACGGCGTCACCAGCATCACCCTGCTCCACACCCTCCTCGCCGCCGCCGGTTGCCCGCCCCGCTGCTTTCTTCCGCTGCGCATGGAGGAAGGCTACGGGCTCTCCCGCGACGGCCTGCAACGCTGCCTCGCGGAAGGTCCGGTTTCCCTGCTCATCGCCGTGGATTGCGGCACCACCGCGCGCGATGAAACGGCATGGCTGAAAAGCCAGGGCATCGACGTCATCATCCTGGACCACCACGAACCCGACCCCGCGCGCCTGCCGGACGTGGTCGCCCTCGTGAACCCAAAATGCGCTCCCGGTCCGGACTGGCACTACCTTTGCAGCGCCGGAGTGGTCTTCAAAGTCGCTCATGCCTTCCTGAAAAAACGCCCCATTCCCGGCTTCGATCTGAAGTCGGAACTCGACCTCGTCGCCCTGGCCACCGTCGCCGACATCATGCCGTTGGTCGGCGAAAACCGCCTGCTCGTCCGGCAGGGATTGCAGCGCCTCGGCACCACCCGCCGCACCGGACTGCGCGCCTTGATCGAGGTCGCGGGCGTCACCGAGCCTTATACTTCCATGGATCTCGGCTTCCGCCTGGGCCCGCGTCTCAACGCCGCCGGCCGCCTGGACACCGCCCACGCCGCCTTGGACCTCCTGCTTTGTGAGGACGCGCCGGAAGCCGCCGGCATCGCCCGCGATCTCGATCTCCAAAACCGCGAGCGCCAAAGTCTCGAACAACAAATCCAGGCCGAAGCCGTCGCCCAGGCCCTCGGATGGATGACTGCCGCCGTCCCTCCGCAATGCCTCGTCGTCGCCTCCCGCGGCTGGCATCCAGGCGTCGTCGGCATCGTCGCCGCCCGCCTCATGCGCCAGTTCCATCTGCCGGTTTTTGTGATAGCAGTCGATGACGACGGCCAGGGTAAAGGCAGCGGCCGCAGCGTCCCCGGCGTCTCGCTGGTCGCCGCCCTGGATGCCTGCCGGCCCCTCCTGACCAGCGGCGGCGGACACGACATGGCCGCCGGCGTCGGGCTGCGTTGGGAAAATCTGGATGCCTTCCGCGACGCCTTCGCCGAGCACGTCCGCGTGCAGACCGGCGGCGTTTCCCCCGCTCCCATTCTCCACCTGGATGCCGAGGTCCGGCTCGATGACCTCACCCTCGATTTCCTCGACGACTACGATCAACTCCAGCCCTTCGGCAGTGGAAATCCGCAGCCGCTTTTCCTCGTCCGCGGCGTCTTCCCCTCCGCCGAGCCCCGCCTCCTCCGGGAGCGCCATTGGCGGCTCGAACTCATGCAAAACGGCACCACCCGCACCGCCATGTGGTTCAATGCCGGCGACAAAAAAATCCCCCCGCCTCCTTGGGACATCGCCTTCCACGTGGACCGCAACACCTTCCGCGGCAACACCACCATCCAGCTTCTCATCCAGGCCCTGCGCCCCGGCTGAGCCGCCGCATCCGCGCCTTCCCTCCCCTTCCGGCTTGGAACGGTCCCCCACCTCTCCACTCTTCCACCCCCAGCGCCCGGCCCCCCGCCCACCCGCCGCCATCTCTCCAAGACAGCCCTGAAAACCCGCGGCGCTCCCATCCGTATAGCCAGTCTCCCCCTGCCCATGCGATCCCTCCCCTGCATCACCGCCCTCTGCCTCCTCGGCGGCTCCATGCCTGACGTTTTTTCCCAAAATCCGCCGCCACCCGCGCCCGCAGCTCCAGCGCCAGCGGCCCCCGCTTCCGCAGCTCCCGTAGCTCCCGCCGCCCCGGCACCCGCAGCGGCCCCCGTCACCCAACCCGCCGCGCCCTGGCCGCTTTGGCGCGGGGACGCCGCCATGACCGGCATCTCCCCGGAAACCCTGACCTTCCCCCTCAAATCCGCCTGGAAATTCCAAGCCGCCAAACCCATCAAAGCCAGCGCCGTCGCCGACCCGGAGCGCGCCTATCTGGGCGACGGCAAAGGCGTCTTTTACGCCATCAAACTAACCGATGGCTCGAAAGTATGGGAATATAAAACCAAGGACGCCATTGAAGGCTCCGCGCTTCTCTCCGGCACGGATGTGATCTTCGGCAGCGCGGATGGGTTTGTCTATTGCCTCGAAGCCGCCACCGGCACCCTCCGCTGGAAATTCGAAACCGAAGCCGAAATCCGCGGCGGGGCCAACCTTTTTGTCCGGCCCGGACAGGAAAGCCTGGTTTTGATAGGCTCCTACGATAACAAACTCTATGCCCTCAAAGCCACCGACGGCTCCAAAGCCTGGGTGGTGGAAACCGGCAACTACGTCAACGGCACCGCCTCCCTCACGGACGGCATGACCACCTTCGGCGGATGCGATGGCTTCCTCTATTTTGTCAACGCCGCCGACGGCACGGAAAAAGGAAAAGTGGAGGTAAACAACCCCATCGCCAGCACCGTCGCCTCCCGGAATGGCATCGCCGTCGTCGGCCACTACGGCAATGAGGTCGTGGCCGTGGACACCGCCACCCTGAAGCCGAAATGGACTTACAAGGACCGAGATTTCCCCTTCTTCTCCTCCCCCGCCATCACCGCGGACGGCCAGGTTTTCGCCGGCGACCGCGGCAAACGCTTGCATTGTCTGGACCTGAACACCGGTGAGGAAAAGTGGGCCTTCCGCACCCAGGGCCGCGTGGACAGCTCCCCCGTCGTCACCGGTTCCCATGTGGTTTTCGGCAGCGATGATGGAAAAATCTACGCCCTGACCACCGCCGACGGCAAGGAAGCCTGGTCCTACGAAATCGGCCAACCCGTCCAAACCAGCCCCTGCATCGCCGCCGGCCACCTCATCATGGGCGCCGACGACGGCACCATCTACGCGTTCAAGTCCCCACCCGCGCCCTAGCACTCCCCATGCGCTAGTCGTCCACATATTTCTTAATTTCCAATTTCCAAATTTCCAAATTTTCCCCACATGAGCACCGAACCCGCCGCCGCCGCCCCCCCGCCCCCGGCGGATGACGCCACAGAAGCCGGCAACTACTTCGTTTCCAACTACCCGCCCTTCTCCTTCTGGCAGCCGGAGCAAATCCCCGCCATCGCCCGCATCCTGGATCAGGAGCCTCCAAAGGACGCACCCGTCGGTGTTTATTTCCACATTCCTTTTTGCCGCAAACGCTGCCACTTTTGTTATTTCCGCGTCTACACTGACAAGGGCCCTGACGAAATCCGCCGTTACATCCGCGCCGGCATGAAGGAGTTTGAAATGTATGCCAAACGGAACTACCTCCAGGGAAGGAAGCCGAAATTTGTCTACTTCGGCGGCGGCACCCCCAGCTACCTGTCCGTCCCCCAGCTCGAGGAATTGACCCAGCACCTCAAGGACGGCATGCCCTGGGACGAAGTCGAGGAAGTGACCTTCGAAGCCGAGCCCGGCACCCTGACAGAAAAAAAGCTCGACGCCATCCGCGCCATGGGCGTCACGCGCCTCAGCCTGGGCATTGAAAACTTCGACGACCACATCCTCGAAATCAACGGCCGCGCCCACCGCTCCGCCGAGGTCTTCCGCGCCTATGGCTATGCCCGGAACATCGGATTTCCGCAGATCAATATCGATCTCATTTCCGGCATGATCGAGGAAACGGAGGATAACTGGAAACGCTGCGTGGAAAAAGCGTTGGAGCTGCAACCCGACTGCCTGACCATTTATCAGATGGAGGTTCCTTACAATACCGGCATCTACAAAACCATGCAGGCGGAGGGAAAACTCACCGCCCCCGTCGCCAACTGGCCGACCAAGCGCCGCTGGGTGGACTACGCTTTTTCCCAATTCGAGGCCGCCGGCTATGAGGTCAGCAGCGCCTACACCATTGTTAAAAAGAAGGAGACCACCAAATTCATCTACCGCGACGGCCTCTTCGGCGGCGCGGATCTCCTTCCCCTCGGCGTCGCCAGCTTCGGCCACCTCGGCGGCATCCACATTCAAAACAACGCCGACATCGCGGCCTATTGCGACGCCATCGAGCGCGGCGAACACGCGGTCTTCCGCGCCTACGCCACAGACCCCGAGGAACGCCTCATCCGCGAGTTCATCCTGCAATTGAAACTCGGCTCCCTCCGCCCCTCGCACTATCAACAAAAATTCGGCGTCAACGTCCTGGAAAAATTCGCCCCCCAACTCGCCTCCCTCGTGAGCGAAGGCCACATCAGTCTCGGCCCGGACGTCATCACCGTCCACCGCCAGGGCCTCCTGCAAATCGACCGCCTGCTCCACGATTTCTTCCTCCCCCACCACCGTTTCGCCCGCTATACCTGACCGTGGATTGGTGGGATTTCCTGTAAAAAAGCTAACGGAATACCGGAGGCCGGCTATCAGCTAGTCCAGGGTTCGAAAACCCGGCGACTCCTCCCCTGATTTTCGCTCCCGGCGGCATGCCCGTATGCGGAGGGCTAACGGTGTTGCGCCGCATCACGTTCAAAAAGAGCGGTTTGTATTGGGGTGAGCTCTGTTCAATTGACGCCGTTATATTTCAGGTGATGGTGGTTCATCCGTCCGGAACCACCCTCCGGCGTTCCTTTATGAAACCCATCCTATCCGCAGCCGCCGCCGCGCTCACGGTGGCCATCGCCGCCAGTTTCGCTGCTCCTTCCCCTGACGCTCCTGCCCCCGCCACGGCCGTTGCCGCCCCAGCCAGGATGGAGGCCACCTTGTTCAAAAACGTGCGCATTTTAAAATCCGCGGGCGGCGAATTGTCGGCGGTTTGCCATGTGCTGGTGCGCGGCAACCGGATCGAAAAAATTTCGGACCAGCCCATCCCCCTGGAAAATCCTGACAAGATCCTGGCCATTGACGGCACCGGCAAAACGCTCATGCCCGGATTGATAGACAACCATGTCCATCTTTTCATGGCCGCCAATTCGCAGGCGGAACTGATGCATCCCCTGGCCACATTTGAAAAACTCGAGGCCAAAGCCGTCGAGGAAGCCGGGCGAATCCTGATGCGCGGATTCACTTCCGTGCGCGATGTGGGCGGCCCCGTTTTTGGAATAAAGCGCCTCATTGACAGCGGCAAGGCTCCCGGTCCCCGCATCTATCCCAGCGGGGCCATGATTTCCCAGACTTCCGGCCACGGCGATTTCCGCACGCCGCAGGACCGCTCCCGCCGCTTCGGCGGCACCATGACCGCCGGGGAACTCATGGGCGTCGGATTCATCGCTGATGGTAGGGATGAAGTCCTCACCGCCACCCGCGAAAATCTGCGCGCCGGCGCCTGTCAAATCAAGGTCATGGCGGGAGGCGGGGCGGCCTCGGCCTATGATCCGCTGGATGTGACGCAATATACTTTGGATGAAATGAAAGCCGCCGTGGAGGCCGCGGATGATTGGGGCACCTACGTCACGGTGCACGCCTACACCCCGAAAGCCGTGCGCCGGTCGATCGAGGCCGGCGTCAAATGCATCGAACATGGACAATTGTTGGATGAGGACAGCATGCGACTGCTGGCGGAGCACGATGTCTGGCTCAGCCTGCAAACGCTGGAGGAGGCGCCGGCCACCGCCCCCCCGGATACCCGGGCGAAAAAACACACCGTCGTTCAAGGAACCGACAACGCCTTCAAATGGGCCAGGAAACACCATGTCAAAATCGCCTGGGGAACGGACCTGATGTTCATCCCCGCCCAGATGAAAAATCAAAACACCGACATCCCGAAATTGCTCCAATGGTTCACTTCCGGCGAAGCCTTGAAAATGGTGACCCACGACAATGCCGCCTTGCTGGCGCTTTCCGGCCCGCGCAACCCTTACCCAGGAAAGCTCGGCGTCGTGGAGGAAGGCGCGCTGGCGGATCTCATCCTCGTCCAGGGCAATCCTGTGGCGGTTCTGAATCTCGTCGCCGATCCTGACAAAAACTTCCTCGTCATCATGAAGGATGGCGTGATCCACAAGGACCAGCTCAAATAACCGGGCTACGCGTGCGGCCCCGCGTGCGGTCACGCGTTCAGCCACCCGCGCGGCCACCCGGTAATCCGACTGCCCGGCCTGCCTCCGACCCCGGCGATGACGAGACTGGCCGCCGCCCGGGCCGGCGGCGCGGACTGCACATTTTTTGCTAGAGAGTGGATTCACCGCCCGGGTTTGCGGACGCCGGGGTGTGGTTTTGCTTAAGCCTTCCGACGCATTTACACACAAGGTTTTGCTTCCCCAGGACGGGCGTTTTCCCCCAGAATGGACCTCCCCCCGGAAAAAGTTGAATTTTTTCCGGCGCAGGACCGCTCTTATTCCGCCCCTTACCGATGCTTTCCTGCGCTCAAGCCCCCTGCCCCCCCCCAAGTCGTATGCTCCACCCGGTCCGCCACCTTGCCCTCCGCGCTTTATTGACCGCCGCCGCCGCCGGCCTGACCCTCTCCGCAAACGCTGATCCGCTCGTGCTCCGGCACCGCTGGCTGTTTGACGAGGCGGCTTCCTCGACGTCGTTTGCGGATTCCCTGAGCCCCGCGGACAACGCCCGCGCCATTCTCCTCCGCGGAACGGGAGCCACGGTCGCGGGCGATGGCAAAGTGCTGCTCCCCGGCGGATCCTCGACCACGGCGCCCTATCTGGATTTGCCTAACGGCATGGTCTCCGCCCGCACCAGTGACGCCACCTACGAAGGATGGGTGAGCATTTCCGGAACCCAATCCAATGCCCGGATTTTCGATTTCGGATCCTCCTCCATGGGCGAGACCTCGGCCCCCGGAGGCACCGGCACCGCAGTGGAATCCCTCAGTCTTTATTCCCAGCTCGGCCTCACCCAAACCACCCACCGCGTCTCGCTCCTGGAAAGCGGCGTGCTCGCGCAAGGCGATGCCGGGGTCACCTACACCGCCGGTCAGTCGTTCCATTTTGCCTTGGTCTATGATGCTGACGGCAACAACGGCCTGCCCCAACTCCGCTATTACAAAAACGGAGTTCTTGGGGTGACCGTCAATTCGGTGCGCCTTATTAAGAACGTGATCGACGACAACTGCTGGATCGGTCGATCGAACGCCACCGCTGATAACAACTTCCAGGGAGGCATCGGGGAATTCCGCGTCTGGGACGGTGCCATGCTGGCGGATGAGGTCGCCGAGTCCAAAACCGCGGGCGACGCCGGCCAGTTGGCCAATGCACTGCACATCGACACCTTCGCCCCCGGCGCCACCAGCCTGGCCTCCGGCAACAGCACCACCCTGACATGGGCCATCACCAACCCCGGCGGCACCCTGACGGCTTCCATCAATAACGGAATCGGCGCCCTCTCCACCGCCTCGGGCTCGATGACGGTCACCCCGCTCACCACCACGACCTACACCCTGACCTGCGGCAACGGAGCCGCCACCCGCACCGCGTCCTTCACCATCACGGTCACCCCCGCCGTCATCACCGCCAACCACGCGGAACTGCGCACGACCATGCAGTCCGACCTCGCGATCGTCCTGCCCGCCACCTCCGTGCCGGCCGTGCCGCTCAGCTACACCATCCTCCGCCAACCCGCCCACGGCCAACTTCTCGGCACCGCCCCCAATCTCACCTACCGACCCGACACCGGCTATCTGGGGCGGGATAATTTCAGCTATTCCGTCACCGGCGGCTCCGTCACATCCAAGGTCGGCGGCATCAGCATCGAGGTCACCCCGGACGTTCCCACCACCTCCGCGCTAACGGTTTCCATCCCGCACAACACCGCCACCGCGGTCACCCTGCCGGCCGTTGATCCTGACAATGAAACCCTGACCTACTCCATCCTCACCCCTCCGCTTTCCGGCACCCTCACCGGCACCGGAGCCACCCGCACCTACACGCCCGCGGCCGGCTACACCGGCACCCAGACCTTCACTTTCAAAGCCAACGACGGCACCTACGACTCCGCGCCCGCCACCGTCACCCTGACAATCCTGCCTCCTCCGACCGCGCCTGTGGGAGTGGTGCTTTCCGATAGCAAAGTCCTGACCAGCGATGTCCCGGGCAGCTTCCTGGCAAGACTTCAGGCCAATGATCCGAACCCTTCGGACACCCACACCTTCCAGCTGGCCGCCGGCGCGGGCGACACCGATAACAACAAAGTCGAAATCATCGGCAACCAGCTCCGCGCCACCTCCAGCTTCGCGGGCAGCCTCGGCCAACTGATTCAGATCCGCATTCAGGTCACGGACAGCTCCGGCCGCAGCACCTTCCAGCAAGTCGTGCTGCCGGTGCAGGACCCGGTCCGGAATATTGTTATAAACGAAATCCATTACAATCCCGCCCGCAACGAAATCCCCGCCGAGTTTGTCGAGCTCTACAATCCCCTCCCGGCCACCGTGGACCTCGGCGGATGGAAACTGGGCGGCGGCGTGACCTACACTTTTCCCGCCGGCACCACCATCGCGCCTGGCGCGTATCTGGTTATTGCGGAAGATCCCGCCACCATGCAAGGCATGTATGGCGTGTCCGCCCTCGGCCCCTGGACCGGCAGTCTGAATGCGGATGGCGAGGACGTCCAACTCCTTTCCACAGCCAACGCCGTCGTGGACACCGTGGTCTACGGAGTCGTTTCGCCATGGCCAGCCGGCTGCAATGGGAACGGCCCCAGCATGGAATTGATCCATCCGCTGCTGAATAACGAATTGGGTTCCAACTGGAAAT
>JAQGPD010000107.1 GCA_028293305.1 Verrucomicrobiales bacterium
CAGTGAATGGATCCCCGACCTGGCCACTTACCCCGCCTTCACACGCTCCGCCGAAGCTGCCCGGTGCGGCCTGGGGTCGACGCTGGCGCTGCCGTTTTTCAACGGAGGCGAGTTCCAGGGCATGATGGAATTTTTCCACCCTGTCATCGAGGAGCCTGACGAAACCCTCCTCCAAACCCTCGACGGCATCTGCAACCAGATCGGCCAATTCATTGTCAGGAAAAAAGCGGAATCCGAACTCATCCGTTCGAAAAACGCCGCGGAATCCGCTAACCGCGCGAAGAGTGATTTCCTGGCCACCATGAGCCACGAAATCCGCACTCCCATGAACGGAGTGCTAGGCTTCACCCAACTGCTCCAGCAAAGCCCGCTTTCCTCACAACAAAACGAATTCGTCTCCGCAATCCGCAGCAGCGCGGAGGCCCTCCTGACGGTCATCAATGACGTCCTGGATTTTTCAAAAATCGAGTCCGGCCGCATGGACCTGGATTCCCATCCCTTCAGCCTCCAAAGCTGTCTGGAGGAGGCATTGGAAACGGTCTCCACCAGCGCCGCCGAGAAACAACTCGACCTTGCCGCCCGCCTAGGCGCGGACGTGCCGGCATCTGTTATTGGCGATGGCCTGCGCCTCCGCCAGGTGCTGGTGAATCTGTTGGGAAATGCCGTCAAATTCACCCTCCAGGGCGAGGTGCAACTTAACGTTTCCACCTTCCCCACCCACTCGGAAAACGTCGGCCTGGAATTCAGCGTCCGCGACTCCGGCATCGGCATCCCCACCGATCAGATGCAGACGCTTTTCCAGCCCTTCCGCCAGGGGGACAGCTCCATCTCCCGCTGCTTCGGCGGCACCGGACTCGGCCTCGCCATCTGCCGCCGCCTCGTGGAATTGATGGGCGGCACCATCTCCGCCACCAGCATCCCGGGGGAAGGCTCAGTCTTCTTCTTCCGCCTGGAATTCGCGGCCTCCGCCACGCCTCCCCCGCTGGTGAATCCGGCCTCATTCCCCAGCCTCGCCGGCCGCCGCGCCCTCGTCGTGGACGGCCACCATCTTTCCCGTGAGGCCATCGTGGAAATCCTGGGCCGCTGGGGCCTGGAAGCCCGCGCCTCCGCATCCCCGGACCTCGCGGCGGATGTTGTCAGGGAATGGAAACCGGATGTGCTGTTACTCGACTCCGCCTGCACGGACCCCGCCGGCGTCAGCTTCGCCAAAAACCTCTCGGAACAGGGCACCGCCCTCTTTGTGATGTGCCAGCCCACCGACGGCCGCACCGTCCGGGAACGCTTCGACGGCGAAATCGCGGGCACCCTTTTCAAACCCATGAAGGTCTCCCCGCTTTTCAATGCCCTCCTCGCCCATCACGACCAAAAGGACTCCCGCACCCCCGGCTCGCACCGCCCCCTCATCCCCGTGCAGACCCGCACCCGCCCCCTCCGCCTCCTCCTCGCGGAGGACAATGCCATCAACCGCAAGCTCGCCCTCGCCGCCCTCAGCCAAATGGGATGCACCGCCGACGTCGCCGTGGATGGCCACGAAGCCCTCCGCGCCGCCAAGGCCACCCGTTATGACGCCATCCTCATGGACGTGCAAATGCCCGGCATGGACGGCCTCGAATCCACCCAATACATCCGCCAATGGGAAGCCCAGACCGGCACCCCCCGCACCCGCATCATCGCCCTGACCGCCAACGCCCTGTCCGGGGACCGCGAGATCTGCCTCCAGGCCGGCATGGATGATTACCTATCCAAACCCATCCGCCTGGAAGCCCTCCGCGCCACACTTCAACAAGTCTGCGATGACTCCCCCACGGAAGCCGCGCGCTCCGTGCCGGTGGAGCCCATGACCGCGCCCTCCGCCGCGACCCTCGCCCTCCAGCAACTCGCCGGCGAACTCTCCGCCAGCGACGCCGCCGCCCTCGCCGCCGATTTCCTGGACGACCTGCCCAACCAACTCCAAGCCATCCGCGCCTCCCTCCTCGCCGGCAACGCCGAGGAATCAAAACGCCACGCCCACTCGCTCAAAGGCACCTCCAGCATCTTCCGTCTGGAGGGTCTCCAACGCGCCTCCGACGCCGTGGAAACCGCCTCCCGCGAAAACCGCCTAACCGACGCCACCGCCGCCTTCGCCCTCCTCGAGGCCGCCTCCACCGCCGCCGTCCGCGACCTCCGAAACGCCGTCTCCGCCCTCGCCGCCACCGCCGTCCTCCAACCCATGTCATGAAAATTCTCTACGTCCATGAACGATTCGGCGCCCTCGCCGGCGCGGAAGCCAACGTCTCCATCGTCGCCGGTGAACTTGGCTCCCGAGGCCACACCATCGGCATCCTCCACGGTCCCGGCACCGGCAAAAACGAGGAGGGCTGGAACGCCATTTTCCCTCACAAATTCGCCATCGGCGGGGACGGTGCCGCCGCCGTCCGCCACGCCCTGGCCACCTTCCAGCCGGATGCCGTCTACGTTCACAAAATGGCCGACCTCAAAGTCATCTCCGCCCTCGTGAAAAGCGGCGTGCCCCTCGTCCGCATGGTCCATGACCACGACATCTACTGCATGCGCAGCTACAAGTATAACTACTTCAACCGCGAGATCTGCACCCGCGCCGCCTCCCTCTACTGCGTCTACGGCTGCCTCGCCTGCGTGGTGAAAAACACAGGCGCCGGCCTGCCCCTGAAATATGTCAGCTACCGTCGCAAGAAACACGAAATCACGCTGAACCACCGCTTTGACAAAATGTGCGTGGTCACCCGCTTCATGCGCGACGAACTCATCAAGAATGGTTTCGATCCCCTGAAAATCGAGATCCATCCGCCGGTCCCGCGTCCCGGTGAAGCCGGCCTCCGCAGCACTTTCTCGGACCGCAATCTCATCATCTACGCCGGCCAAATCATCCGCGGCAAAGGCGTCGATATTCTCCTTCAGGCCCTCGCGAAGATGAAGCAGAATTTTGAATGCATCATCCTGGGCGACGGCAATCACAAAGCCGAATGCGAACGCCTCAGCTCGGAACTCGGCCTGACCGACCGCGTGAAGTTCAAAGGCTTCATCCCCCAGGACGAACTCAAGGCCTACTACCGCGAGTGCAGCGTCGTCGCCCTCAGCAGCGTCTGGCCGGAACCCATCGCCACCATCGGCCTGGAAGTCATGCGTTATGCCCTGCCCGTCGTCGCGTTCGACGCCGGCGGCATCAAGGACTGGCTCATCGACGGCCACAATGGCTACCTCGTTCCATGGATGGATGTGAACGCTTTCGCGGGCCGCATGGACCAGCTCCTAGCCGACAAAGCGCTGGCCAAACAAATGGGCGAGGCCGGACTGGAACTGGTTAGCAAAAACTACGATTTCGAAGGCTACCTCGCCGGTCTCGAAGACCTTTTCGCCCGCGTCGCCGCCGGGAAAAAATCCAGCACCCTCCAAGCCGCATGATGACGCCGGAACAAATGAGCGCCAGCGCCGCCCGCCGCATGCTCGCCGCCTCCACGCCTGCCGGGCGTTGGCGGATGCGCTGCTACATGGCCTGGAAAAAGCTCGCCTGGCGCTTCACCCTCGGCTGCACCGGCTTTGTGAAACGCTGCATCGACATCACCGCCGCCGGTTCCATCCTGCTGGTCCTGGCACCGTTGCTTCTTGTTATCGCCTTCCTCATCCGGCGCGACGGCGGGCCCGTTTTCTTCCGCCAAATCCGCATCGGCCTCCGCGGCCGCGAGTTCGGCATGCTGAAATTCCGCAGCATGGCCGTGGACGCCGAAGCCCGCCTCCAGGAGCTGCTGGCCCAGAATGAAAAGAAGGACGGCGTCACTTTCAAAATGAAAAACGATCCCCGCATCACCCCGATCGGCCGTTTCATCCGCCGCACTTCCATCGACGAACTCCCCCAAATGATCAACGTCCTCCGCGGCGAAATGTCCCTCGTCGGTCCCCGCCCGCCCCTGCCCCGAGAGGTCGCCGTCTATTCCCCGGAGGACCGCCGCCGCCTTCTAACAACCCCCGGCATCACCTGCCTCTGGCAAATCGGCGAACGCGAAGGCCGCCTGCTGGAAGTCGGCGACCGCAACAGCATCGAGTTCCCGGAACAGGTCAGCCTCGATGTCCGCTACATCGAAAGCCAGTCGATCCTGAAAGACATTGTGATTCTTCTCAAAACCGTGCCGGCCGTGCTACTGGGGAAAGGAGGCGCATGAAACGTGTTATTCTCATCTGCCCGGATCAACGTCCCGGCTTCGAATCCATCGCCCCCGGCCTGCCTCTGGTCCTCGTCTCCTTCCTGGGAAAACCTGTTATTGAACACACCCTCGACGGCCTCGTCCGCCAAGGCGTGACCCATGTCAGGATCCTCGCCAGCGACCGCCCGTCCGAGGTCCGATCCTACGTCCTCAACGGCACCGCCTGGGGACTCGAGCTGGAAATCAATGCGGAACCCACCGAGCTTTCCACGGAGGAAGCCGCCGCCAAACACGCCGCCTTCAATGCCGACGCCGTGCTTCCCCTCGATGCCCTCCCCCAGGCGCCGGAAGTGAAAATTTTCACGGACCCGGCCGCCTGGCATGCCGCCCGCACCGCCCTGCTTCCCCTCCTCGCCCCTCACCAGATCGGCTGCCGCGAAATCTCCCCCGGCATCTGGTTCGGCCTCAAAGCCCGCGCCGCCGAAACCGCCCAGCTCCACGCCCCCTGCTGGATCGGCCCGCACTCCATGATCCGGGATCACGCCACCGTCGGCCCTGACAGTTTTGTGGAAAGCGACTGCCTCATCGACTCCCACGCCACTGTGGAAAACAGCACCGTCGGCCCCCGCACCTACGTCGGCCACATGACTCTCCTGCGTGAATCCATCGCCAACGGCGCCGCCCTGCTGAACTGGAAAAACCTGGCCCTGACGCATTTCACGGACG
>JAQGPD010000154.1 GCA_028293305.1 Verrucomicrobiales bacterium
AAGTCGACCCGGAGCCACGGAAAATCCCCCCGCCAACCCCATTCCGCCAACCCCATTCAGCCCCCCCGTCCCATTTCTAATTTCCTAATTTCCTAATTTCTTATTTTTCCCGCCATGACCATCTACAGCCACCCCACCTTCGACATGGCCTGCGACCAATTCGACAAGGTCGCCGATTTGCTCAGCATCGACCCCCAGGACCGCGACCGGCTGAAGTATCCGAAGCGGGCGCTGACCGTGGCCGTGCCGGTGCGCTTGGATAGTGGAAAGGTCCAGGTCTTCAGCGGATTCCGCGTGCAGCACCATCTTTCCCTCGGACCCACGAAAGGCGGGATGCGTTATCACCCGGACGTCGCCCTCGGGGAAGTCGCCGCCCTGGCCATGTGGATGTCCTGGAAATGCGCCCTCACCGGCCTGCCTTATGGCGGAGCAAAGGGCGGCGTCACCTGCGATCCCTCCCAGCTTTCCATCAACGAACTCGAGCGCATCACCCGCCGGTTCACGCAGGAAATCATTTCCTTCATCGGCCCCCAGATCGACATCCCCGCCCCGGATGTCGGCACCAACGAGCAGACCATGGCCTGGATGATGGACACTTATTCCATCCACACCGGCCACACCGTTCCCGCTGTCGTCACCGGAAAACCGGTGCACCTGGGCGGCTCGCTCGGCCGCCGCGAAGCCACCGGCCGCGGCGTCGCCTTCCTCATTGGCCGCGCCATGGAAACGCTCCGCCTCAAGTCCCAGGACGCCACCGCCGTTATCCAGGGATTCGGAAATGTCGGCTCCGTCACCGCCGGCACCCTGGCTTCCACCGGGATCAAAGTCATCGCCATCAGCGACGTCTCCGGCGGCATTCACAATCCCAACGGCCTCGACCTCAACGCCATACACGCCCACCTGCAATCCCACCCCACGCTCGCGGGCTACACCGGCGGCGACCGCATATCCCAGGACGAACTCCTGACGCTTCCCTGCGACATCCTCGTCCCCGCCGCCCTGGAGCGTCAGATCACCGAGAAAAACGCCCATCTTTTAAAATGCCGCATCCTGGCCGAGGCCGCCAATGGCCCCACGACCCCTGCGGCGGATGCCATTCTGGATCAACGCCCTGACCTTTTTATCATCCCGGACATCCTCTGCAACGCCGGCGGCGTCATCGTCAGTTATTTCGAATGGGTGCAGGATCTCCAGTCCTTCTTCTGGGACGAGGCCGAGATCATGGGAAAACTTTACCGCAGCCTGGAAAACGCCTTCCGCCACACCGTGAACACCGCGCGCGACCGGCAGGTTTCCATGCGCACCGCCGCGTTGAGCATTGGTATTCAACGGGTTCACCAAGCCAAGAAATCCCGCGGACTGTTTCCCTGAGGGTTGGGTTGGTTAGGTTGGGTTGGGTTAGGTGGTGTTGCGGACCCGGGCGGGCGCGTCGCGCGTCGCGGGGCTAGCCGTGTGGCGGGGCGGACAGCCATGCCCGCTGGGAAAACCTCACCTTTTCTTAACGAAAAAATCCGAACATTCCCCCAGCCCAGACTTGTGGTGCACGGCACAACCCGCCAGGGTTTCCACAAAACCCAATGGAATTTCCCCACATCCTGGAACTCGCCGCCGTCGCCCTCCGCAATGGTGCCTCGGATCTCTTCATCGCCCAGGACGCCCCCGGCCGCTTCAAGGTCGGCGGCCTCATGCAGGAGTCCATCGCCCTGCCCCTCAGCCGCGCGGAACTCGCCGCATTCTGGTCCCATTGCGGCGGACATCCTGACACGGACACCGACCTCGATACCGCCTGGAACGCCCCGGACAGCACGCGCTTCCGCGTGAACTTCCACAAACACCTCGGCCGCCTCGGCGCCGTGCTCCGCCAGATCCGCACCCAGATCCCGAACATGGAATCCCTCGGCCTGCCGGAGGAACTCCTGACCAACTGGCTCAGCCGCCGCTCCGGCCTCATCCTCGTCACCGGCCCCACCGGTTGCGGAAAAAGCACCACCATCGCCTCCTGCCTCGAATGGATCAATTCCACCCGGCCGAACCACATCATCACCATCGAGGACCCCGTCGAATTTGTCTTCACGGACCGCACCAGCTTCTTCACCCAACGCGAAATCGGCATCGATACCCCCTCCTTCCAGGACGGCCTCCGCCGCGCCATGCGCCAGGCTCCCGACATCATTTTCGTGGGGGAAATCCGCGATGCCGCCACCGCCCAGATCGCCCTGCAGGCCGCCGAAACCGGCCACCTCGTCTTCAGCACCCTGCACAGCCCCAACATCGCGGAAACCATCGACCGCCTCGTGCACCTGGTCCCGCCGCATGAGCGCGACGCCATGCTCTCCCTCCTATCCAATCAAACCATCGGCATTCTCAGCCAACGCCTCCTTCCCTCCGCCCACGGACCGCATTCCACCCTCATCTGCGAATCCCTGGAAGTGGAGGCCGCCGCCCGCGACTGGTTGCGCGCCATGGACATCCCGGCCCTGGCCGACTTCATCCGCCGCGACGGAAATCCCCATAACAAGTCCTATCAACAAGCCCTCGTGGAAGCCGTCCACCAGGGCCGCGTGACCCTGGAAACCGCCCTGGCCACCGCCCCCAACGCCGCGGAATTCAGCCGCGCCATGCGCGGCATCAGCTAACATCCCCCGCCCCGCCGCGCCCCGCGCCGCGCCGCTCAAAAAATCCCCGCCCCCTGCCCCGCCGCTCCCCGCCCCCGCCTCCCCGCTCCCGCCTCCGCTCCTGTCCTTTAGGTCCCTTTAGTCCTTTTAGTCCTTTTAGTCCCTTTCCCCTCCCGCCCACCCCTCCCCATGTCCCCCGGCTACGACCTCGTCGACCTCCTCACCCTCACCCGCCAACTCGGCGGCTCGGACCTGCACCTCAGCATCGGCGCGCCCCCCGTCGCCCGCATTGACGGCACCCTCACCCCCCTCTCGGACTCCCCCATGGAGGCCAACCGCTGCCGCGAACTCGTCCTCGCCGTCCTCACGGAAAGCGAGCGCTCCCGCCTTGAGAAAGACTGGGAACTGGACTTCGCCATCCAAGTCCGCGACATCGGCCGATTTCGTGGAAACGCCCACTACAGCCGCGGAAATCTGGAAGCCGCCTTCCGTTATGTTCCCGCGGAAGTCCCTGACCTGAAGACCCTTGGCCATGGCACCATCGTCGAGGAACTCTGCCGCGCGCGACAAGGCCTCATCCTCGTCACCGGCATGGCCGGAGCCGGGAAGTCCACCACCCTCGCCGCCATGACCGCCCAGATTCTGGAGGAAAGACGCGGCGTGGTCACCACCATCGAGGACCCTATCGAATTCACGTTCCACCACGCCGGCAGCCTCATCAAACAACGTCAGATCGGCATCGATACCCGGGACTTCGCCAGCGCCCTCCGCGCCGCCGTCCGTCAGGATGTCGATGTCATCGTCGTTTCGGAAATGCGCGACCAGGAAAGCGTCGCCGCGGCCCTGACCGCCGCCGAGACCGGGCATCTTGTTATTTCCACCCTCCACACCCGCAGCGCCGTCGGCAGCCTGGACCGTGTCGTGGACATTTTCCCGCCCGCGCAGCAGCCGCAGATCATCACCCAGCTTTCCTCCGCCCTCGTCGGCGTCATCAACCAAAAACTCCTCCCCCGCGCGGACGTCCCCGGCCGCGTCATGGCCAGCGAAGTCCTCGTCATGACCCCCGCCACCTCCGCCATTGTGCGCGACCACCGTTTCGAGCAACTTTACGGCTTGATTCAAGTCGGCACCGTCCACGGCATGCACACCATGGACAGCAGCCTCTATCATTTGCTCACCAACAACTTCATCACCGCCGAGGACGCCATCCTCCACGCCCGCGACCCCGCCGCCATGAAGGAGGACTTCAAGGAATTCCTCCGCCAACAAAACAAAAACCGGCGCTGATCCCCGCCTCCCGCCGCGCTCCACCCACCGTCGTCCCGCCCGCCTTTTTCCAGTCCGCGCCCGTCCGCCCGCGCCGCCCCGCCATGCAACCCATCAACCGCATCATCCTCGTCCTCCTCCTCGCCGGCGGTGGCATTTATTATTGGCTGCGCACCGAATTCCAAGCCGAATACGACCGCCAGGTCGGCGCCCTCGCCTCCGCCCTCGACCGCCGCTTCCTCAGCCCCGCCACCGCCTCCAGCCAGGCGGACGCCATGTTCCTCCGCGCCCTCGTCATCTACTCGGACTACCGCACGCTCGTCAGCCGCGGCCGCGTCCACACCGGAGAGGACACCTACCTCCGCGACTCCCTCACCGCCGCCGGCTACACCTCGGACTCCGAGATCGTCCTCATCATCCGCTCCCTCCGCGAAAATCTCGGACAGCTTGAGAAAATGCAGGTCATCTCCCAAAACGACTCCCTCCCCTCCCTGCTTGACGGCCACCCGCCCGTCATCCGCGCCGGCTCCTTCAAAGGCGATACCCTCGTCCTGGCCCGCCGCGTCGCCCCCTCCCTCGCCCTGCCCGTCATCAACCATCCCGCCAACCTCGCCCTCATCCCCTCCCACGCCGCCGCCATGGTCTGGCCTCTGAACTTTTCCGACCACACCCTCGCCACCATCGAGGAATTCAAAGCCTGCAATGTCATCGACGCCCGCCTCGCCTTCGACCTCGCCAAACGCGCCGATCAGGTCAGAAACCTCTCCCGTTGACCGCCCCCCAGGCCCTTGATTCCCGCGCCTCCAGGCCCCATAGTGTCCCTCTCCCAAAACCCCCACCCCTTTCCCCGCCCCAGCATGCGTCCGCTCCACACCCTCTTCCTGTTAGCCGCCCTGGCCTTCGGCACCACCTCCTGCCAGCGGAAAAAAACCGGCCAGGCCTCCACCGGCCCGGCCATTTCCCGCCCCGCGCTTAAAAACCAGGCCGCCAACATCCCCACCGGCAGCCTTCCCCCCGGCACCCAGCTCAGCTACAGCCGCGTCGGAGGCATCACCTCCCCCTTCATCGCCATCACCTTCGATGACGGCCCCCACGCCTCCAACACCCCCCGCCTGCTGGACATGCTCTCCTCCCGCGGCATCAAAGCCACCTTCTTCTGCGTCGGCACCAACGTCGCCCGCTACCCCAACATCATCCGCCGCGTCATCGCCGACGGCCATGAAATGGCCAACCACACCTGGAACCATCCCAAACTCTCCAGCCTCGGCGACAGCGGCGTCCGCAACGAACTCGACCGCGCCAACGCCGGCATCCTCAGCGTCGCCGGCATCGCCCCACGCATGTATCGCCCCCCTTACGGAGCCATCACCGCGCGTCAGAAGCAGTTCATCATGAGCGAATACGGCTACCCCACCATCCTCTGGTCCGTCGACCCGGAAGACTGGAAACGCCCCGGCCCCGCCGTCATCACCAGCCGCAGTCTCACTCAGACCAAGCCCGGCGCCATCATCCTCGTCCCTGACATCCACCCGCCCAGCGTGGACGCCATGCCCGCCACCCTGGACGGACT
>JAQGPD010000172.1 GCA_028293305.1 Verrucomicrobiales bacterium
CTCGCCCGCGTGCGTGAACTCATGGACAATGGCGGGGGCGACATCAACGCCGCCTCCGTCCGCGAAATGCACACCGTCACCTCCGGCCTCGTGAAGAAAATCACCACCAAGCCATGAAGCCGCCGCTCCTCCGCCCCAAACTTTCCGCCGTCATGAGCCGCTTTTCCTCATTCTCCGCCGCCGCCCTCCTCGCTGCCGCGCTCATTTTCCAATCCGCCCCGGCCGCCCGCGCCAGTGTGGATGACTCCCACAGCGCCGCCATGGAGATCGCCGTGGACGCCGTCAAAGCCGGCTTCAAAATCCGTCAGGAATACTGGAGCGGCACCCTCAAAAGCGGTGAACAGAAAATCGTCAAACAACAGCTTTTCAAAGGCAACGAATACTGGTTTTTCCTCGGCACCGACGCGGAGAAAATCGGAATGAAAATCGACATCTTCGACCGCAAAGGCAACAAGGTCACCGTCGAAACCAAAACCGTCGATAACGCCACCGCCATCCGCGTCCTCGCCCCCGCCACCGGCACCTACCTCGTCGTCTTCAGCCTCACCGGCAAGGAAAACGATCCCATCCCCTGGGCTCTCGCCTACGGCTACCGCTGACCAAACGCCCTCCGCCGGGCCCTGCAAATTTTTTCACTAACCGATCCCGGCCGGTCCTGCTTAGGCCCGCCCGGCCCGTCGCTGGAAATAAAAATATTTGATTGCCGAAACCGCTCAAAAGCAGTTAAATGCTGCTCCCGCCACAGGCGCGTGCCAGCCTGGCATTTGTCAGGCGCGCCGGGTTGGAATTTGAAAATAAGTCCGGAAATCCGGAACGGAATAAAGTGCCATGAAGCCCTGAATTTAAGAAAAACCGCTGATCCCGGCCTGTCCTTTCCTGGACCGGCTCCAGCCGTGTGCCCATGCGCGCGGTCTCCGCTTTTTTCCTTCCATTCCTGGAACCTTCCCATTTTTTCCTATCTATTTTAATGCCCTCCCTGACGCTCGACTACGAAACCCCGCATTTTCTCCAAAGCCTCATCGCCCACGATGAGAGTCTCCTCAAATCCCTCGCCAAATCCCTCGGACTCAAAGTCACCTCCCGCGACGCGTGGGTGAAATTCGAGGGCGAGGAGGATGATCTGGTCACCGGCCAAAAAGTCTTCGCCCAGCTGGAAAAAGCCCGCCGCGGCGGCGCGGAGATCAATCCCCACTTTTTCCATTTCGCCCTCGAAACGGAAAAACAAAACGCCATCGCCAGCCATCCCGCCGGCGGCGACTCTTTGGAAAGCCTGACCTCCATCCGCCTCCAAGGGAGTCCCCGCAAGCCGCCCATCATCGCCCGCACGCGCACGCAACTGGCTTACCTCCAAGCCATCCGCAGCCACGACGTCGTCTTCGGCATCGGCCCCGCCGGAACCGGCAAAACCTACCTAGCCATGGCCGCCGCCGTGGATGCCCTGAAATCCGGACAGGTCCAACGCATCGTCCTGACACGTCCCGCGGTCGAAGCCGGCGAAGCGCTCGGGTTTTTGCCCGGCGATATGAACGACAAAATCCTGCCCTATCTCCGCCCGCTCTACGACGCGCTGAATGATATGCTGGAAGCCGACGAGGTGGAAAAACTCATCGAGCGCGGCCAGATCGAAATCGCCCCCCTGGCCTTCATGCGCGGCCGCACGCTGAGCAAAAGCTTCATCATCCTGGATGAAGCGCAGAACACCACGCAGGCTCAAATGTTCATGTTCCTGACACGTCTGGGTGAGAATTCCCGCGCCATCATCACCGGCGACCCCAGCCAGATCGACCTCAAGGACGCCCGCCTCAGCGGCCTGCGCGAAGCCATCAAAGTGCTGGAAAACCTGGACACCGTCCGCTTCATCAAATTCCTCGGCCAGGACGTCGTCCGCCACCGCGTCGTTAGGGAAATCATCGCCGCCTACGAGCACCACCGGAACGACAACACCCCTGAAATCTACCGCCCCGGCGCACCGGGGCGGGCGTGAGCCACGGCCAGCGGGGTATCATGCTTTACAGTCGGGTTGCTGTTCTTTATTACAGCCCGATGAATCAGGGCAATGATCCATTAGACAGCTGCGGAACCTGCGACTGGCCCCACGCGCCCCCGCACCGTCTAGGCGGTGCCGGGGTGTATTTTGTCACGGCCCGAACTTTGGGGTGCATTGCCTATTTCAACACGCCCTATCGGCTGGATCGCGCCCTCGCCGCTTTGCTGGGACTTGCTGATCGCTATGGATGGCGCTTGGAGGCGTGGGCTTTTCTGAGTAATCACTATCATTTTATCGCCCATAGCCCTTCCTCGGAAAGCGGCGGGACGACCTTGGCCCTGTTTTTGAAACACCTTCACGCGGAACTAACACGCACGATCAATCGCGAGGACGGAGTGACCGGCCGCAAGATCTGGCATAACTATCGGGAGACACATTTAACATGGCATAAAAGTTATCTGGCCCGGTTGAACTACACTCATCACAATCCGGTGCATCACCGCCTCGTCGCCTTGGCTGAAGACTACCCCTGGTGTTCCGCTCATCGCTTCGCCCAATCCGTCACTCCTGCCTGGGCTAAAACCATCCGAAGCTTCGCCTACGACCAAATCGCCGAGGAAGACGGCGACAACCTCTAAGCCAAAGGCGAATCCGAAGCCGATGCCGAGTCTAACGCCGAAGGCCGTGGACTGCGGAGACTTGTCTCCGCTTTCCCGGGCGAAGCTTGCTGAGCTGTATCTGTCCCCAAGTGCCTCCTCAGAGCCTTCCCCAACCACCCCTCCCCAAACAGATCTCCCATCAAAAAATACAGCTCACGTCTACAAAACCAGTTGCCTTCCGGAAAAGCCGGACGTCAAAATTCCATGACAAATCCCCGCCAACAGCCAGCCCGGGAAGATCCTCCTCAGCAAGCTTCGTCGGGGAAAGCGGAGACAAGTCTCCGCACTCCAAAGCCTTCGGCGTCCCTCCTCCAACCTCCGACCTGGAATCCTACCCCCGCCCGGCCCACCCCCCTCCTTCATCCCCGGATGAAACATTTTCACTTTCCCTGGCCCCATCACGGCTAATATCCATTCAGGCCCGCGTCTTCGCCTTCCCGCCTCCTTATCTTCTTTTCCCGCCATTCCGCCATCCCGCCTTCCCGCCTTAAATCCTTCCCGCCTGCCATCTCCCCCAACATCATGTCCTCTCC
>JAQGPD010000196.1 GCA_028293305.1 Verrucomicrobiales bacterium
CGATTCCAAAACCAACACGCCGGCGCCGCTTCCAGGCACCAAGCCATTCCGGTCCCGGGCAAACGGCCGGCACAAATCCGCAGCCGCAGCCGCTCCGCCGCCCACCGCCAGCACCCCCGCCGCCTCCAGTCCGGCGTAGATCAATTCCTGAAACGTATCATCCGCCCCACCCGCGATCATGACATCCGCATGCCCCAGCAAAATCTGTTCGGCCGCCTGGGCGATGGCATAGGCGCCGGACGCGCAGGCGGTGCTAACCAACCACCCGGGCCCCAGCGCGGACAAAACCTGACAGATTCCACCCGCCGAAGCCGCCAGCGTCGTCGTGGCCGCCAGGGTGGGTTTCATGCGCTTCCCCGCCCGGAGCAAATCCTGACCTTCCACCCATTTTCCCTTGGGCCCGCGCGAGCTTCCCATAATGACTCCCAGCCGCTCGGACACCGGCGGAGCGCCCGCGAAATCCGCCTCGCGCACCGCCTCAAAAGCCGCCGCCATTCCATATTGCCCCCCCAAATCCAGCCGCCGCGCCATACGCCCCCAGGGATGCCCGGCCCACTCCAAAGCCGCCACCGGAAACGCCGCCACCCGCCGCGTGCCACCGGAGGTTTTGGGCATTTCCATCCACCGCGCCGGACTTCGCCGTGCCGCTACGGCCTCCCATAAATTTTCCACCCCAAACCCGGTCGCCGCCACCACCCCACGCCCCGTCACCACGACCGGATCGTCGCGGAGCAAAGCGGTCAGTCGGGAGGAGGTCGTCATGCCAAAAAAGGGGACCCCTGCCTTAGAATACGTAAAAATCCGATCAACCCGGAATAATGCGACGCTCTATATAAGTGGTATCATGCCTCAAGCCGCCGCCCACGCTCCCATCAAGCGGCGGCTTGCAGCCCGCCCCCCGGCGCGGCAGCGTGACCCGCCCCAGGCCCGCGCGCTCACCCACGATTTGCGAATCCATTTTCCCGTCCCCCACGTAATTTTATCCCACCATGCCCCCCCGCGAAAAACCGGACCTGAACTCCCGCCTTCACGAGGTCCCCCACCAGCCCGGCGTCTATCTCATGCGCGACCGGCTGGGCAAGATCATCTATGTGGGCAAAGCGAAGGATCTGCGCAAAAGACTGAGCAACTATTTCCAGCCCGCGCGCAGCCGCATGGCGGATCTCAAAACACGCGCCCTGATCAAAAGCATCTGGGATTTCGAATTCCACACCGTCCGCAACGAGCCGGAATCCCTGCTCCTGGAGGGCAAACTCATCAAGGAATACCGGCCGAAATATAACATTTCCTTCCGCGACGACAAGCGTTTCCTGCTCCTCAAGATGCACCCCGGCGAGCCCTGGCCGCGGTTTCATCTAACCAGAACCCGCAAGGACGACGGCGCGCGCTACTTCGGCCCCTTCGCCCACAGCGGCAGCCTCCGCACCACGCTGCATTGGATGCAAAAACAATTCGGCCTGCGCTCCTGCCGCCCGCTCGTCCCCACGGAGGTGGATTACCGTCATTGCCATAATGATGTTATCAAAAACTGCTGCGCCCCCTGCATCGGACGCATCGCCCAGGCCGACTATCTGAAAAAAGTGGAGGAGGCCTGCGACTTTCTCGACGGCCGGTTCCGCGATCACCTCAAGGAAATCGAAGCGGAAATGCACCAAGCCGCCGCCGAACTCGACTTCGAGCGCGCCGCGGAATTCCGTGACATGCTCATGGATTTTCAACGCACACTGAAGCCCACCCGCCGCTTCACCCGCGGCCGCGGCACGCCCTCGGATCAGATCAAACCGCTCGAGGATGTCAGGGAACTCGGCGAGGTCCTGGGCCTCACCCACCCGCCGGCGGTGATGGAGTGTTTCGACATTTCCAACATTTCCTCCAACCACATTGTCGCCAGCATGGTCCGCTTCAAGGACGGCGTCCCGGACACCGCCAACTACCGGCGCTACCGCATCAAAACCGTCAAAGGCCAAAACGATTTCGCCTCCATGGCCGAGGTCGTCCGGCGCCGATATTCACGCATTCTTCTGGAAGCCGGCGAGGCCGCGCCCGACCTCCTCGAAGGCAATCAGGAACCCACCGTGGAAGCCCTCCGCCGCCTCGCCAGCCACCTCGCGGAGCACCCCGAGGACATCAAAAGCAAAAAGCCCTTCGTGCGCATGCCGGACCTCATCATCGTGGACGGCGGCAAAGGCCAACTCTCCTCCGCCTGCGAGGAATTGCAGCGCCTCGGCCTGCACAGCCAACCCATCATCGGCCTGGCCAAGGAACATGAGGAAGTCCACCTGCCCAAGGAAACCGATCCTATCATCATGCCCCACACCATGGGCGCGCTGAAGCTCCTCCAACGCATCCGCGACGAAGCCCACCGCTGGGCGAATGGCTACCACCAGATCCTCATGAAACGCCGTATCGGCGAAAGCATCCTCGACGACTGCCCCGGCATCTCCCCCGCCAAAAAAGCCGCCCTCCTGACAGAATTCGGAAGCGTCGCCCGACTCCGCCGCCTAACACCGGAAACCATCGCCCGCCTCCCCGGCGTCTCCCTGAAATTGGCCACCACCCTCAGGGAATGGCTGGACACCCACTAACGGTTATACCTGAACCATCCAATCCCCCGGACTGCCAGCCAGCCGCCCGCATGTCCCTCCGATGGGGTCTTGATTTTACGCCACCGGCCCTTTTTATTGTCCACCGGTCATTCCATCCCCTGACAGACCCCTCCAGTTCCAGCGCCCCCATTTCCCAATTTCCCAATTTCCCAATTTCCCAATTTCCCAATTTCTTAATTTCTTAATTTCTCAATTTCCCAATTTCCCCCCCCCCTCCCTCCCGTGCCTCTCCCTTTGATGAAATACGACGATATCCGCGGCATTCTCCGCTATGTCCCCCAGTTCCGCGGCCAGACCTTCATCGTCCTCATCGACAGCGGCATCATCGAGCATGAAAACATGGCCAATGTCATGCTCGACCTCGCGGTTCTGCATTCCCTCAGCATCAAGCTAGTCGTCGTCTTCGGCGCGCGGAATCAAATCACGGACCTCGCGGAGCGCCGCCAGCTCACCCTATCCAATGCCGACGCCACCGGTGTCACCGACGAGACCACCCTCGAAGTCGCCCTCGACGCCATCAGCCGCCTGACCACCAATCTCATGCAGCAGCTCACCGTCGTCGGCCTCCGCGCCGGCGTCGCCAATGCCGTCGCCGCCCACCCCGCCGGCGTCATCCGCGGAAAGGACCTCGGCAGCACCGGCACCATTGACCGCATCGATACGCAATCCCTCAAGCTTTTCATCGGCGACGGCATGGTCCCTATCATCCCGCCGCTTGGTTATGAAAAACAAGGCCGCGTCCTCCGCGTGAACTCCGCCGCCACCGCCGTGGAAGTTGCTATTACCCTCGGCGCCTCCAAGCTGCTTTTTGTCGGACCTGGCGCCATCGAGGACGCCTCCGGCACCCGCGTCCGCCAACTTTCCGTGGAGGAAGCCAAAGCCCTGGCCTCCCAAACCGCCGATTCCTCCCCTTCCCTGAAGCAGGTGCAAATCCGCCACGCCGCCCGCGCCTGCGAAGGCGGCGTCCCCCGCGCGCACTTCCTGGACGGCCGCACGGACGACGCCCTCCTTGGCGAGCTCTTCAGCATCGAAGGCGTGGGCACCATGATCTACGCGGACGCCTATCAACAAATCCGCCCTGCCCGCAAGGCCGACATCCCGGGCATCATCGGCCTCGTCCGGCGCGCCGTGGATGACGAGGAAATCGTCGCCCGCAGCCGGCAGGAAATCCGCGAACGCCTTGCCGACTATTTTGTCCTGGAAGTCGACGGCCAACTGGTCGGCACCGTGATGGTCCGCGCCTACCCTAACGAAAAGTTGGCGGAGGTCGGTTTTCTTTACATCCGCCGCAGCCACGAAGGCATGGGCTATGGCAAGAAGCTCGTCAAATTCGCGGAAAAACGCGCCCGCGAACTCGGGGCGAAAATCCTCTTCGCCCTCAGCACCCAGGCCTACAATTACTTCGGCAACAAACTCGGCTTCCTCCCCGCCCAGGAGGAACTTCTCCCGCCGGACCGCTTGGAAAAACTCCAGAAAAGCGGCCGGAATTCCCGCCTCATGGCCCGCGTGCTCTAGCAGAAATTCGGGCGGTATTTTGTCAGGATATTCTCCTCACATTTCGGAAGCCCTGCCCCTCAACGCCCTGACACCTTCCCGTTCGGCCACCTAACACCCGTCCGCACCGCCCGCGGGACGTTTTTCAGGAGCTCCGCGCCCCCTGAAAATCAAAATAACATCCCTGCGGATTTCCCATGCCGAGACCGGAACCCTGTGCCAGAATCCGGCTGTGAAGTCCCATTTCCTCTCCGCCCTTTTGCTGACCGCGCTTTGCTGTCTGCCGTCCGCGCCCCCGGCACGGGCCCAGACCTTCGACTACCGGCCCGCCACCGTCGCCGTCTACAACTCCGCCGACCCCGAGTCCAAGGCCCTCGCGGAATATTACGCCGCCAAGCGCGGCATCCCCGCGCAAAACCTGCTCGGCTTGAAAACCAGCGGCGAGGAAACCATCTCCCGCGACGAATTTGAAAAAACCATCGAGGCCCCCCTGCGCGCCGCCTTCGTGGAGCGCGGCTGGTGGAAAACCGGAAAGGTCGCCCCGCAGGGAAACATCGCCGTCCAGACCACCATCCGCGTCCTCGCCCTCATGCGCGGCCTCCCCCTCCGCATCGCCGAGCAGGCCCCGGCCGCCGGTGCCGCCGCCCCTGGACCCGGACAACAAAACGCCTCCAGTGTGGACTCGGAACTAGCCATTTCCGGCCTCCTGGAAAAAACCATCGCGGGCCCCCTGGTGAATCCTTACTACAACCGGCCGGAGCCTTTCTACGCGCTCCCTATCACTCCCATGTTCCTCGTGGGACGCATCGACGGTCCTGACAAAGCCACCGCCCGCCGCCTCATCGACGACGCGCTCGCCACGGAAGCCACCGGCCTCTACGGCAAGGCCTACATCGACCTCGCCATCAAAAACGAGCCCGGCTACAAGGACGGCGAATCCTGGCTCCTCGCCGCCGCCAGCGCGTTGGAAATGAAAGGCGTCCCCACCATGGTGGATTCCCTTCCCTCCACGCTACCCGTCAATTTCCCCATGACGGACGCCGCCTACTATCTGGGCTGGTATACCCAATCCGCCGACGGCCCATTCCTGAATCCCGGCTTCCGCTTCCGCCGCGGCGCCGTCGCCTGCCACATCCACTCCTTCAGCGCCACCACCCTCCGCTCCACCAAGGATTATTGGTGCGGCCCCCTCCTCGCCAAAGGCGCCTGCGCCGTCCTCGGAAACACCTGGGAACCCTACCTCGACCTAACGGTTCACCTGGACACTTTCACCACCAGCCTCCTCGCCGGCCGCAACCTCGCGGAAGCCGCCTGGGGTGCCAGCAAAACCGTGTCCTGGATGGGAGTCGTCCTCGGCGATCCCCTCTACCGCCCCTTCCCGGCCGCCCCCGCCGAAGTCGACAAAACCACGGACGCCGACTACAAAGCCCTCCGCCTCGCCCTCGCCCGCTGGGGCAAAGCAGGCCCCAACAACGACGAGCTGATGAAGAATCTCAAACTCGCCGGCACCACCCTCAAAAGCGGCCCCATCTTCGAATTCATGGCCCTCCATTCCCAAGCCGGCACCGATACCCCGGAACTCGAGGCCAACGGCTGGTTCAAGCTCGCCCTCGCCAACTACCCGAAAACCCCTGACAAAATCCGCGTCCTTCTCGAACAAGCCGACGCCCGCCGCCGCGAGGGCTCCCTGAAACCCGCCGTCAAGATCCTCAACAAAATCATCGAGGACTACCCCACCGCCCCCGAAACCGAGGCCGCCCGCGCCTGGCGCCAACTCCTGCAACCGGCCCCGTGAATTGCTCCCCCCAGGCCGCCGCCTACCCCGCTTTCCTGGCAGAGCACTTCCCCCCGCCGCCCTCCCTTCTAGCCGAACTCCTCCCGCTTCCCGACCCGGAGCCGGATGAACTCGCCTGGCAAAGCCGCTGGTTCTCCGGCGACTTCGGCCGCGATTTCCTGACCACCTCCGGAAGCTCCGTCTCCATCATCGACTTCGGCTGGTGGAACCACGGTGCCGGGCCCGACTTCAGGGATTGTGTCATCTCCATCGCCGGCGAACTCCGCCGCGGCAGCATCGAGTTGGACGGCGAGGCCCGCGACTGGGACCACCACGGCCACAGCACCAACCCCGCCTACCGCGACACCGTCCTCCACCTCCAACTCAGCTCCCACACCAAAGGCGAATGGTTCACCCGCACGGACGACCACCGCCTCGTCCCCCAGGTCCGGCTGGACCTCGCCACCCCGCTCGGCGATTTCAATACCCCCGCCCCGCCCGCCGCCCACCCCGGCCGATGCCTGAACATTTTCCGCCAACTCGGTCCTGACAAAACCCTGTCCATCCTCGAGGCCGCCGCCCGCTATCGTCTCGAACGCAAATCCGCCCGTCTCCAGCGCACCGCCGCCATCCACGGCCGCGACCAAGCCCTCTTCCAAGCCTTCGCCGACGCCCTCGGCTACAGCCGCAACCGCCTCCCGCTAACGGTTCTCGCCCAGCGCCTTCCTCTCAAATTCCTCCTCTCCCGTCCTGACGACTCCGAAGCCCTCCTCTTCGGCGTCTCCGGCTTCCTGCACGGCCAGGCCTTCGACCACGCCGACACCCCCACCCGCGCCTGGCTCCGCGGACTTTGGGACCAATGGTGGCGTTACCGCGACACCTTCGCCCCCGGCCAACCCCGCCTGCCCCTCCGGTGGAATCTCACCGGCACCCGCCCGCTCAATCACCCCCAGCGCCGCATCGCCACGCTTCAACTTCTGGTCAAAAACTGGCCCTCCCTCCGGCGTCTCCTCCAGCCCGCCACCTTCAGGGAAAAAGCCCTCCGCACCCTCGCCGCCTCCCTGCATCACCCCTACTGGGACCACCACTACACCCTCCAGGCACTCCCCTCCGCCAAGCCCATGGCCCTCCTCGGCAGCAACCGCCTGACCGAAATCCTCGCCAACGTCTGCTATCCCCTCCTCATCGCCGAACACGAACCCCTCTGGGCCGCCTATCAAAAAATCCCCGCCCCCACCGACAACGAAAAAAGCCGCCGCGCCGCCCTCCGCCTCTTCAGCGGCCACCCCCACCTCGACCAACTCACCGGCAAACTCTGGCAACAGCAGGCCCTCCTCCAAATCTACGAGGACTTCTGCCTAACCGACCACACCAACTGCGCCGCCTGCCCCATGCCCGAACAAGCCGCCCGCCAAAGCTAGAGTATTTAAATGTTGCCCTGCCAGCGTCCCGACCCCGTGGGGGTCGAATCTTTTTGGCGGCAGTGACCAAGCTTAGTTTAAGCTCCGGAGGAGTGACATCTGCCCTCCACGCGGAAGAATATGCCTAAAAACGTGAGTTGACTATCTTAACTTGGGGCGCAGGGGGGTGGCGTGCCAGGATTATTTCCGCACTTTGGCTTTGGACAGGAGGGCCGGCAGGGGACGCTTTTGCCTT
>JAQGPD010000212.1 GCA_028293305.1 Verrucomicrobiales bacterium
GAGCTGGTGGGCGATGCGGCGGAGGATGCGCAGTTTTTGGCCAATCCGCACGGCATCCGCGTGGAAACGGTCCTGCCGGATCAACCGGTCCGCATCATGGGCGACCGGCATCGGCTGCGGCAGTTGATGCTGAACCTCGTGGACAATGCGGTGAAATACAATCAAAGCGGCGGATTTGTCAGGATTTCCCTGTCAAAAACCCGCGAGGAAGCGTGTTTGGAAATTGTGAACCCCGGCAACGGCATTCCGGAAGCCATGGCGGGCCGCGTGTTCGAGCGGTTTTTCCGCGTGGACTCCAGCCATAGCCAGACGGTGGAAGGGAGCGGCCTGGGATTGAATATCGCGCAATGGATCGTGCAATGCCACGGGGGCGATCTGAGTTTGCTGACGGGAGCGGACGGTCTTACGCGGGCGACGGTGAGGTTGCCGAAAAAGTTGCCTGCCGCGGCGATGAATGCGCAGCCATCCGGTGAGGGAGCGGGGCTGGCCGGCTTGGCGGCGGGAGCCTGATATGGGCTTGTGCGCGCGGGCAGCGGGGGTGAGAGGGAAGGATGACCCAGACCGCGGATTTCAAACAGCAGGAACGCACTTCGAATGCGGATTACACCGTCGTGGACCGGTCGCCGGTTTGCCTGAAGGCCGGTGAAACCGTTGAGCTGGGCAGCGAGGACAAGGCCTGGGCCGGCTGGGTGTGGGCGGCGAATGCCGAGGGGCGCGGCACCTACGTGCCGGTGTCCTCCCTGGAGCGCATGGAGAACGGGAAGGCAAAGGTGATAGAGGAATTCCAGGCTGTCGATTTATGTGTGAAGAAAGGCGAGAAAGTCTCCGCGCTCCGCGAGGTCTGCGGATGGTTTTGGTGCCGGAATGCGGCGGGAGCGGAGGGTTGGGTGCCGGATTATGTATTGTGCGACTAGCCGGTTTTTATATGTGCCGTGGGCACCACTCCGGAAAGCCGCGCGCCCCTGAAATTTTGTTATGCCGGATGACGAACTGCCATTGGGTCCCATGGGCGGCGGTCTGCTGCTGCCGATGGCGGCGCGTGTTCTTTTGGATGGCGCGGTGGCGGACCTGGAGTTCGACTACGCCATCCCTCCAGCGCTTGATGGAGTGGGGCCGGGCAGCCGCGTGAGCGTGCCGCTGCGGAACCGGACCATGACGGGCACGGTGCTCATTGTCTATCCGGCGGCGGAGGCGGAGGTGCCTAAGCTCAAGCCGCTGCTGGGATTGTTATCGGAGCGCGTGATCATCCGGCCGGCTTTGATGGAGTTCGGGAAATGGGTGTCCGAGTATTATTGCGCGCCCTTGGAAAGTGTGATGCGGGCCATGCTGCCCGAGGCGGTGCGCGAGGAAAAACACAGTGAAAAACGACAACTTTTCGCCACCCTGGTGCGCCTGCCCACGGATGAGGAATGGGCCGTCCTGACGAAAAAGGCGCCGAAGCAGGCGGAGGTGGTGGAAGCGCTGAAAACCGCGGGCGCGCCGGTGCCGGCGGTGGCGTTTTCGGGCGCGGCATTGAAGGCGCTGCACACCAAGGGATTTGTGGATATCGCCGATGAAGCGGTGCTGCGCGATCCTCACGAAGGCGAGTCCTTTGTCAGCACCAAGTCCTTGGCGCTCAACCAGGCGCAGCATGATGCCCTGGTGACCGTGCTGGAGGCCGTGGGCAATCCGAGGGAGGCGAAACCGATGTTGTTATTCGGCGTCACGGGGAGTGGGAAAACGGAAGTCTATCTCCAGGCGGCGCAGCGTGTTTTGGAGCAGGGCAGGGCGGTGCTGGTGCTGGTCCCGGAGATCTCCCTGACACCTCAGACCGTCGAGCGTTTCAAGAGCCGCTTCGCGGAAATGCAGGATCGGGTGGCGGTGCTGCACAGCCACCTCAGCCAGGGCGAGCGGTTTGATGAATGGCATAAGATCCAGCGCGGCACGGCCCGGATTGTGATAGGCGCGCGCAGTGCGGTTTTCGCGCCGCTGGAGGACATCGGACTCATCATCGTGGACGAGGAGCACGAGGGCTCCTACAAGCAGGAACAGCCGCCGCGCTATCAGGCCAGGGATGCGGCCGTGGTGCGGGCGAAGCTGGAGGGCTGCGCCATATTGCTGGGCAGCGCCACGCCATCGCTGGAAAGCTGGCACAATGCGCAGCGCGGAAAATACTCCCTGCTGCGACTGCCGGAACGGGCGGATGATGCGCAGCTGCCTTTGGTCAGGATCATTGATATGCGGGTCGAGAAAAAGCGCGCCGCCAAAGGCAGTCCCGCTATTCTGAGTGAGCGGCTGAGAATTGCTATCGAGCAAAGGCTAACCAAAGGCGAGCAGACGATACTTTTCCTGAACCGACGGGGGTTTGCCAGCAGCGTGGTGTGCCAGGCCTGCGGCCATGTGGTCAAGTGCCCGCACTGCGAAGTCGCCATGACCGTGCATCAGCAGCTGGGCCGGCTGGTCTGCCATGTGTGCGGATTTCAAAAACTGTCGCCTAAAAAATGTCCGGAATGCCGGGACCCCGCGATTTTGCTGGCGGGATATGGCACCGAGCGCGTGGAGGAAACCCTGCGGCGTGTTTTTCCGGTGGCGCGGATTGCCAGGGTGGATGCGGATGCCATGTCGCAAAAACACACCCTGCGCGACACCCTGCACGCCTTCAAAACCGGGAAGCTGGATTTGTTGGTGGGCACCCAGATGATAGCCAAGGGGCTGCATTTTCCCAATGTGACCCTGGTGGGGATTCTGAATGCCGATATGGTATTGCACATCCCGGATTTCCGGGCCGGGGAGCGCACGTTTTCGCTCCTAACGCAGGTGGCGGGCCGGGCAGGGCGGGGAGAATTGATGGGCGAAGTGGTGGTGCAGAGCTTCACGCCGCATCACCCCGCGATCCAACATGCGCGGCAGCATGACTTCGAGGGCTTCAGCGAGCAGGAACTGGAGTTCCGGCGGCAATGCGGTTATCCGCCGTATGGCCACGCCGTGCTGGTGACGGTGCGAAGCGAGCGGGAAAACCTGGCGGAATTTTCGCTGAAAACCCTGCACGCCAAGCTGGTGAAAGTATTCCCGCCCGAGGTCCTCCTGGGCGAACCCGCGCCCAGTCCCCTGGTGAAATCCCACGATCAATACCGCTTCCAAATCCTC
>JAQGPD010000414.1 GCA_028293305.1 Verrucomicrobiales bacterium
GATGGTGAGCTAGGCGGTGATTTCCTCCACCTTCCCATCCTTGCCAGTGACACGCACGCCGGTGACCGCGTCATCGGCATCGCGGAGCAGGGCGGTCACCTGACATTCCTCGCGGACCTCGGCACCTTTTTCGGCGGCGTTTCGCAGGAGCATTTCATCGAACTCCGAACGCAGCACCTGCCAGGTCTGGGCGACGGAATTGATGTCATAGCGGGTGTGGAAATAAAACGGCTGGGACCGTTTCCCATCCGGCTGCACAAACATCACACTGTATTTTTTCTGAAAGTGGGAAGCCTTCATCCTATCAACCAATCCCAGCCGCTCCAGCGGGCCGAAGGTGAACGGAATGAGCGATTCCCCGATGTGATAGCGCGGGAATTTTTCGCGCTCCAGAATGAGGACGCGGTGACCGTATTCCGCCAGCAGCGCGCCGGTCCCGGCACCGGCGGGACCGCCGCCGATGATGATGACATCGTAATCCGGAGAGGTGGGCATGACCATGGTTTTGGTTTTGTCAGGGGTTGGGGAGGAACAGGGGAATAGGCATCGGGGGCCGCCACGGATATTTTTACCTACGTCGCGTCCTCGGCGAAAGTTTCCCGTTTCCGCTGGCCGACGAGCACTTCGAACAAGGGCGACGCCATGAGCGTGGTGATCACCGCCATGATGACGAGGGTGGCGAAAAGGCCTTCGGAGATAACTCCTTTTTGCAGGCCGATATTGATAATGATCAGCTCCATCAGACCGCGGGCATTCATGAGCGTGCCGATGCCCAGCGCCTCGCGGTTCGGGATGCCGGTGGCGCGGGCGGCTAGGTAACAGGCGACGCCCTTTCCGGCCACGGCGGCGAACAAAACGGCTCCGCAAACCAACCATAGGGTCGGCGTATTGATCAGTCCGATGCGGGTGTTCAATCCGGAATAGGTGAAGAAAAGCGGCAGCAGCAGCGCCACGGCGAGCGGTTGGATTTTGCTGATCAGATCCTTCGCCATGACCTCGCGGGGCATCACGGCGCCCATCACGAAAGCACCGAAAACGGCGTGCAGCTTGATGTAATCCGTCCACCACGCGCCCAGGCTCATCAGCGCCAATCCCACCACAAATCCAGTCTCGGTCAGCGCCCCATCCTTCACCAGCCAGCGCTGGGCGCGGGCCAGGAGCGGCTTGATGAATACGAACGCCACCACCACAAATCCCACGCCGCCTCCGATGTTCAGGATGGCTCCGGACCAATTGTTATCCAGCTTGGCCAGGACCACCGCCAACAAGCACCAGGCCATGGCGTCATCGATCGCGCCGGCGCCGATCGCCACCGTGCCCATCGTCGTTCCGGCGAGTCCTTTGAAATGGATGATGCGGGCCAGCATGGGAAAAGCGGTGATGCACATGCAGGCACCCAGAAAAATCATCGCGGATCCCAACGGGACATTGGCCGGGAACAGTCCCAGCTCCGGCCGCCCGTGGACATACCATGCCAGCAAGGCACCGAGGGCAAAGGGGGTCGCCATGCCCGCGAGGGAGACGGCGATGGAGCTTTTCAGGCGCTTGGTGATGATGTCCATGCGGAACTCCATGCCCACGATAAACATGTAAAGCGCCAGCCCGAGTTGGGAGACCGGGAAGAGGTAACTTTGAGTGTCGCGGAGCTTCTGCGTCTTATCCCAGGGAAAAAGCCAGGCCTGCGTCTCCGGCCAGAACAATCCGAACAGCGATGGCCCCAACAGCACCCCCGCTATCATTTCCGCCACCACCTGGGGCTGACCGAACTTGGCGGCCACGAGACCCACGATCCGGCAAAACACCAGGATCACCGCGAGTTGAAGAAAGAAATGTATAGCAAGGTCCAGATTATTCATCGCTTCATAATGGGCCGGCTTCCGTGGTAACGGAAATAATTCCTCGTTATCGCCGTGATGCCCGTTCGGTATCACGACAAAAGCGGAGGATTTGGAAAACCATTGCATTTTTTCACAGCCCGGCGTCCTTCCCGGCACTTCCCGCTGTCATGGATCTGCGCCACCTCCGCTACTTTCAGGCCGTCGCCGAGGAACTCAGTTATGTCCGTGCGGCGCGGCGACTGCGCATTGCCCAGCCCGCGCTCAGCCGGGCGATCAAGGAACTGGAGCATGATCTGGGGTCGGAGGTTCTGGAGCGCAGCCGGCAATTTGTCAGGCTCACGCCCGCCGGGGCCGTTTTGCTGCAGGAGACCACGCAGCTGCTGGATGGCTGGGAGGAGGCGCTGCGCCGCGTGCGCCGCACCGCCGCCGGAGAAGAGGGCGAGCTGCGGCTGGGCTACATCGGCCCGCCGACGCAGCCGTTTCTTGGGCGGCTCATCCATGAATACCGGAATCGTTATCCGCTGGTCAGTTTGCACCTGGAGGAACGCACTCCGGAACGGGTCTGGGAGATGGTGGCGAAGGGCCGCCTGACGGCCGGCCTGACGCGGCCTGTGCCGTCCCACACCGCGCTCGGCCTGCGCACCGCGGTGCTGCGCGAGGAACGGCTCGGTGTGGTGCTGCGCCCGGACCATCCGCTGGCGGAACGGAAAAGTCTGGCCTGGAAAATGTTGTCAGGCGAGCCGCTCATCGTGCTGGCGCGCCGCGAGGGGGCGAGTCTGCATGACACCATTCTCGCCGCCTGCCGCACCGCCGGATTCATGCCTCGGCTTGCCAGGACGCCGAGTCTGATCGGCACGGTTTTAAGTTATGCCGAAGGTGGCGCGGGGCTGGGCGTGGTGACGGATTCCGTGCTGCCTCCGGGCACGCCGTTGCGTTTTATCCCGCTCACCCCGGCGTCCACGGTGCCATTGGTGCTGGTCTGGCAGGATGATCATGACACCCCGCCGGTGCAGCGTTTCCGGGAGCTGCTGCTGTCCTGGAAGTTGGGCAAACAACTTTGGAACATGGGCATCTGAACGGTGGCCGCAGCTCCGGGCACGGGGCGCGGGCGCGGCGGGGATTCAAGTTGTGGTGGCACTTTCCATGCTTAGAATTCATCCTCACCCCCGCACCATGCCCACGCTCACCACCAACGTTGACGGCCTCACCCTGCCGAATCCATTCATCATCGGCTCCGGCCCTCCCGGCACGAATCTGAATGTGATCTACAAAGCCTTCAAGGAAGGCTGGGGCGCGGTCATCGCCAAGACGATCAGCCTGGACGCGGCGAAGGTGAAAAACGTCACGCCGCGTTATGCCAAGCTGTATTCCGCCGACCGGAAGGAAGTGATAGGGTGGGAGAATATCGAGCTCATCAGCGACCGTCCGTTTTCCATCTGGCTGGACGAATTCAAAAAATGCAAAGACGCGTTTCCTGACCGATGCCTCATCGCGTCAATCATGGAGGAGTATAGCAAGGATGCCTGGATCGAGATCGTGGAGCGGTGTCAGGATGCCGGCGTGGACGGCTTTGAGCTGAATTTTTCATGCCCTCACGGCCTGCCGGAACGCCGCATGGGAGCGGCCATGGGACAGGATCCGGAATTGTTGGAGGAGGTCTGCGGCTGGGTCATGGGCGCGGCCAAAAAGCCGGTGTGGGCGAAGATGACGCCCAACATCACCCACATCGAGGAACCCAGCCGCGCCGCCCTCCGCGCGGGTTGTCAGGGCATCAGCGCCATCAATACCATCCGCAGCGTGATGGGGGTGAATCTGGAAACCCTGCGTCCCGAACCCACCGTGGAAGGCTACACGACTCCGGGCGGTTATTCCTCAAAAGCGGTCAAACCCATCGCCCTGCGCATGGCCATGGAAATCGCGCAGATGATCCGTCAGGAATTCCCCGGACGGAGTTTGTCAGGACTCGGCGGCGTGGAATCCGGCGCCGACGCGGCGGAGTTTATTTTGTTGGGATCCGACACCGTGCAGGTCTGCACCGGGGTCATGAAATTCGGTTATGAATGCGTGAAACCCATGTGCGAGGAACTGCTCGCGTTCATGGAAAAGCACGGCTTCGAAACCCTGGCCGACTTCAAGGGTAAGAGCCTCGACTACTTCACCACCCACGCCGACCTCGTCGTCCGCCAAACCGCCCGCAAGGACGCCGCCAAAGCCGCCGCCGAGGGAGCCAAAAAGATGATCTCCTCCGATGTCGAATGGACCGGCGACGACTTCGTGAAACAATCCGACGCCCTGGCGAGGGACTGAGCCGGGCCGATTCACTGTGGTTGTTAGCCACAAAGAGCACAGAGAACACAAAGAAAAAAGCAGCGGCCGATCTGTTCCCGGCTTTCCGGCAATCTTTGTGTCCTTTGTGATCTCTGTGGCCAATTCTCTGCGGTTGTTAGCCACAAAGAGCACAGAGAACATAAAGAAAAAAGCAGGGCCCGATCTGGTCCCAGCTTTCTGGCCATCTCTGTGTTCTTCGTGATCTCTGTGGCCAATTCTCTGCGGTTGTTAGCCACAAAGAGCACAGAGAACACAAAGAAAAAAGCAGCGGCCAGTTTGTCCCCGGCTATCCGGCCATCTCTGTGTTCTTTGTGATCTCTGTGGCCAATTCTCCGCGGTTATCAGCCACAAAGAGCACAGAGAACACAAAGAAAAAAGCAGCGGCCGATCTGGTCCCAGCTTTCCGGCAATCTCTGTGATCTCTGTGATCTCTGTGGCCAATTCCTCCAAAGCCCCGGCCCGGCGGCGGGATGGCACAAAGCGTGCTTTTTATTTTGAAATGCGGTTTTGCCGCCTAGACTCCGCTCATGCCACTGCTCATCAAAAACGGCCATCTGGTCAGTGCGGACTCGGACTGCTTCGCGGATTTGTATTGTGAGGGAGAGACCATCACCCGGATTGGAAAAAACCTGGAAGTCCCGCCCGGGACGGAAATCATCGATGCCACCGGCAAGCTGGCTTTTCCGGGATTCATCGATCCTCACACTCACATTTACCTGCCGTTCATGGGCACGTATTCGAAGGACGACTATGCCTCCGGCACGCGCGCGGCGCTGATGGGCGGCACCACCACGCTGTTTGAAATGATCTGTCCCCCGCGGACGATGAGTGCGGCGGAGGGTTATGAAACCTGGCGCGCGCAGGCCGAGGGCAAGGCGTTCTGCGACTATGCCTATCACATGGGGGTGACCCGTTTTGATGCCGGGACGGCGGATGAATTGCGGGAAATTGTCAGGAGCGGGACCGCCAGCTTCAAGGTTTTTCTGGCTTACAAAGGCGCGTTCGGCGTCGATGACACGGAGCTATACCACACCTTGAAATTGGCGGCGGACCTGGGGGTGATCGTGGCGGCGCATTGTGAAAACGAAACCCTGGTCGCAGAGCGATGCCGGGAATTGCTGGCCGCCGGCGTCACCGGGCCGGAGGGGCACTATCAAAGCCGTCCGCCGCGCGTGGAGGCGGAGGGCGTGCACCATCTCTGCACCTTCGCGGAACTCACCGGGGCCTCGGTTTACGCCGTGCACACCAGTTGCCGCGAAGCCTTGGATGAAGCCATCGCCGCCCGCCTGCGTGGGGTCAAAATCTCGGTCGAGACCCTGATCCAGTATTTGTTATTGGACAAAACCCATGCGGAGCGTCCGGGCGGGGAAGGCATGAAATATGTAATGTCCCCGCCGCTGCGCGAGGCCTCGAATCAGGACGTCATGTGGAATGCGCTGCGTTCCGGACTGGTGTCCACGGTCGCGACGGACCATGCGCCATTTGACTGGCACTCGCAGAAGATGGCGATGGGAACCGGCGACTTCACCAAAATTCCCAATGGCATTCCTGCCCTGGAGGACCGGGTGAACCTGCTATACACCCACGGCGTGAAGGGCGGACGCATGGACCTGCGCACCTTTGTCGCCACCGCCAGCACGAACGCGGCGAAGCTCTTCGGGCTCTTTCCGCGGAAGGGCAGCCTGTCCATCGGCGCGGACGCGGATCTTGTTATTTATGATCCGGATTATCGCGGTGTTCTCAGTGTGAAAACCCAGTCGCAGA
>JAQGPD010000258.1 GCA_028293305.1 Verrucomicrobiales bacterium
GCAGACCACGGGATTCAACCGTCCCGGGTTTCCGTCCATGGGATCCTGGATCAGTTATGGCCTCGGCTCCATGAATGAGAATCTGCCGGCATTTGTGGTGTTGCCGGATCATCGCGGGCTGGCCTCCAATGGCACGAAAAATTGGGATTCGGCCTTCCTGCCCGCCGCGCACCAGGGCACCACGATCTTCCCCGGCCGGCCCACGCCCATCTCCGATCTTTTCCCCCGCGGAGGTTCCGCCATGATCACGGCGGAGGGTGAGGCCGCGACGCGGAAATGGCTGAGGGAACTGAATGAGGCGCATGCCGCCGACGGGCGCGGTGAGGATCCGAGGCTGGAGGCCCGCATCCGGAGTTATGAACTCGCGGCGCGGATGCAGCTGGCCGCGCCGGAAGCAATGGATATTTCAAAGGAGTCCGCCGCCGCCCGGGAAATGTATGGCATCCGCGACGACCGCAAGGAATGGCCGGCGGAAATCAACGACGGCGAGGAGCGCGACGCCTTTGGCAGGAAATGCCTGACAGCCCGGCGGCTGCTGGAACGTGGTGTCAGGTTCGTGCAGATTTGGAGTGGGAACGATAACGGATTTCCAAGACGGAACTGGGATTCCCATGAAAACGTGGAGCGCGATCACGGTCCGCTGGCGCGCGGATTCGCCCACGGGACGGCGGCGCTGCTGAAGGATCTGAAACAGCGCGGGATGTTGGACGACACCCTGGTGATCTGGACAACGGAGTTTGGCAGGATGCCCAGCACCCAGGGCGGGCAGGGGCGGGACCACAACCCCTGGTGCTTCACGAACTGGCTGTGCGGCGGCGGGATCAAAGGCGGGGTGACGGCAGGACTGAGCGACGAGTTCGGCTATAAACCGCAAGATCGTAACAACCCTACGCTGGTCTACGATGTGCACGCCACGGTGCTGCATTTGTTGGGGATCAACCACGAAAAGCTAACAGTCAGGAACGGCGGTGTGGACCGCCGCCTGACCGATGTCCACGGGCATGTGATCGAACGCATTCTGGCCTGAAATCCGCGTCCGGCGCGGGTTGTCCGTGTTGTGTTATTCCGGCACCACATTCCACGTTCCCCAGAGTTTCGGGGTGAGTTCGGCCTCGGATGGAACATCGGCGGTGATGGCGGTGGCTTTGTTGGACCAGTAAATCCGTTGGGTGGTCTGCCCTCCGGAGCCCCGCAGCACCCCGACGTCCGCTTTCACTGAATTGCCGACGGCGGGCGTCCAATGCAGGTCCTCGAGGGGGAAGGAGATTTCAAAGTTGCCGGTGCCATCCGCCGCGAATTCCAGTTTTTCGCTAACATCCTTCACGCTGTCGATGGCGATGCTGCGCCACGGGCTGCTGAAGGTGGCGGGCCGTTCCGTGCCGGGAACTTTTTGACGGTAAAGGACGGCGCGCGGCTTGCCTTTGACCAGCGTGATGAGCAGTCGCTGCTCGGTGTCGGTTTGCAGCATGAGGTCCAGGCAACCGCCGGTTTTGAACAAGGCGTCCGGGGTCTCCCCGCTGTTTGATAACAAATCCTTCTCGGTCGTCCGCCAGGCGGCGTATAGCTTTCCACCGCCCGCGGTGACGGCGGCGGTGACTTCGTAAGGACGGGAGTTGCTATTGAAATTCGCCTTGATGCCGCGGCGGTCGATGAAGGCCCAGTCGGTGTTGGCGGGCCAGTCCTTCAGGTCGCCATCCACCGATGGAGTCTGGCTTCGCAACGGCATGGCCATCACCCCCGAGCCCTGGTTTTTTTGGCGCAGGATTTCCGACCGTGCGGTCCAGGCCCGGGCTTTTTCCAGGTCCTCGGCGGTGACGGTCAGGGTTTGGTCAGGAAGTCGGGAAAGGCTTTCCATGCCATCGATCCTGACAAGACTGGTGCGGCTGCCGTCCACCAGAAAAACTTTGCTATCCGGGGTCTGGGTGATGGACGGCCAGAAGTTCTCGTCGTGCAGGGAAACTTCGGTGACGTCCATGTTCCGGATGGCCGCGGGAGACGCCCACTGGGGGCGGAGTCGGATGTCGTGGAACAGGGTCGCGACAAAAAGTCCATCCGCGGAAAAGAGATAGAGATTTCCCATGTTGCCGTTCATGCAGAAAAGCGGACCACATTTCGAATCGATGAACCCGCCCGCCAGACGGGTGTGTCCGACGACCATGCCGGGGCGGTCGGGGATGGCGGCCTCATGGCTGGCGTGCAGTCCGGGCCACACGCTGGGGTAGCTCCAGCGGGCCTCGCCCAGCAGGCTGCCGCCGATGCCGGAGGCACTGAAGGGAGCCGGGGCATTGGTGGTGATGGTCCAGCCGGAATCGTGCCGGAGCGCCTGATCGCCGCCGCTGGAGGGCGGGTCGCCGCCGGCGGGGCCGAGGCGTTCCGGAGTTGTCAGGTCGTAGGCGGGCGCGCTGTCCGGGGAGGGACGCACGGGTGCGAAACGCGCCGCCATGCCATCGCACCGGGCGGCCACAAACGAGAGATCGTTCATCACGGTGACTCCGCGGATAAAGGTTTTGGTCAGGGTGATTTCCGCAGGCTGGGGCTGGCCGTCGGCGTTCCGGTCCGACCAGGTGAAAGCGGTGGATTTGTCAGGATCACTTTCCCGTTTTGCCGGCGGCGATCCCCCGGACCAGGCGGCGGCGAACTCCGGTTTGCGGAGCAAAGGCCAGGATTCCGCATCGCCCAGACCCGCCACGGGGCGGGCTCGTTTTCCATCGTCGACCCACAAAAACGCGGCATTGTCGCCCCCGGTGGGGTTGTGGGTATAACAACTGGTGAACCAGCGCAGCCCTGTCGGTCCGTCGGGATAAAGCGGGGTGTCAGGCGAGTAGTGACTGTCCCGCATTTCAAAGGCGGGATCCGGGCGGGCAAAGACGCGGGCGAGTTGATCCGTGCCGTTTTTCCAATCGAGGGTGAACTCCATTCCTTTGTAGAAAAACTTGGTGGCGTCCATGGGGTCGAGCACTCCGCCGCCGCCGTATTCCGTCGGACCGTAGAAGGCCCTGACAAAAGTTCCGTCCGCCATCCAGACCGAAACGCGGCGTGGAAAATTGTCGGCTTCCGCGACCCACAACCGCCCGAGGGAGTCGATGGTGATTCCGTTAGGCGAGTTCAGGTGGAGGGGGTCGTAGGCGCCTGCCGACGGTGCTCCGGGATGGCCGATGTTCATGATCCATTGGCCGGACGGGGAGAACTTTTTGACCTGGTGGGAGGCGCCGCGGTCCGTGATGCAGAAATTGCCATCGGCATCGCAAATCACGTGCCGGGGATCGTCCAATCCCGTGGATATAACAGAAGCCGGGGGCGTGGCTCCGGTGGGATTTTCAAAACGCAGGAGCTGCCGTCCGCTCAGCACCAGCAAGCGTCCGGTGGAGTCGAAGCTGATGCCGCGCGGATTTTCCACCGGGATGCGGCCGGTGATTTTTCCCGCGGCGGCGTCAATCAATAACAATTCATTCTGGCGGATCATCGAGCACACCACCGTGCCGTTCCAGGCGGCGATTCCGGAGAGGACGAAGATCTTCGAGCCCCCGTCAAAACCTGTCAGGACAGGAGGCGCGGGGCCGTCGCCGGGTTCTTCAGGACGGGGGTCATTTCCCAGCTGGACTTTGAGCACCGGCTTGTCCTCCAGCTTGGGGGTTTTCGCGGTGAGGCGCAATTCGCCGTCCCAGACCGATCCCACATAACAACTGTTTCCGGCGATCGCCCCCGGGCTGGAATCCACCGTGAGAGTGGGAGCCCCGGTCCAATTTCCGCCCACCCAGCCTTGGCCGCCGGCCTTGGTGCCGTCCTCGCGGACCCATTGCAGGCCGTGCCCGCCCTCCGCGATGGCGGCCCCCATGAAGACGAGGGGATTTCCGTCAGCCATGGCGCGGCCGGGGACGAAGGCCATGCTGGTGGGCGGGGTGTGCGTGGTCAGCCAGCATCCGGTTTTGTCAGCGGTTTCCCATGCCGGCTTCCCGGCGTTGTAGATGCTGAATTCGTAGTGCAGCGCAAAGGGCCGATGCCACAGGCCGCGGACTTTGTAGGAGCCGGGCGGGACGGGCCGCGCGGGGATTTGATAGACCCCGTGGGCGGCCGCGCCGGGATCGCGAAGGAGGTCGTCGCTGCCGTCCCA
>JAQGPD010000271.1 GCA_028293305.1 Verrucomicrobiales bacterium
CAGGGGACAGGGGACAGGGGACAGGGGGCAGGGGGCATGGGGCATGGGGCATCCCATTTTAAGCGTAACCTGACAAAGAGGGTGAAGGAGGGACGTGTATTCATCATTGTTTTGCGAACGATCCTGAAACTTTGATAACTCCCTGATTATCAAAGTGGTGGCCCGAGACGGATTCGAACCGCCGACACGAGGATCTTCAATCCACTGCTCTACCAACTGAGCTATCGGGCCTAAACTGCCCGGCGGCGGTCGTGAGACTTGCTGCGGGCGGGCGGATGCTTTAAACGACCGGTGGGGGAACGGCAAGGGGTTTTTTTGGAGGCGGGAAGTTTTTGGTTTTGAAGGTCGGGAAGCGGTCAGGGAGTGGGGACAGTGGTCAGTGGTCAGTGGTCAGTGGTCAGTGGTCAGTGGTCAGTGGTCAGAAGTCAGAAGTCAGAAGTCAGCAGTCAGCAGTCAGTGGTTGGAGGTTGGAGGTGGGGCGGCGGATTTTGGAAGCGGGTTTGGTTTTGTGGGGGATTTTTTGTTTTGCGTTTTTCGTGGGGGGATTTTGGGGGTTGGGTGGGGGATGTCCTCTTCTTCCCCCGATTCCAGGAAAGCATTGTTGCCCAGGTGGTTTTTTCCGGGGCTGCGGCGCCGGGTGGGGGGGTGGCCGTTTTTTGTGAGGTGGCCGTTGTGGTTGATGGGTTGGGGGACGCTGTTGGGGCTATTGACGCTGGCGGTGGTGGATTTGGCCTATGGCGGGCTGGCGCGGAAGTATGACCTCGCGGAGTTGGGGCGGATGCCGGAGCGGAGTGAGGTGCTGGATGCACGGGGCGGTTTGCTGGGACGGCTGCACGGGGAAAACCGGACGGTGATTCCGTTGACGGAGGTCTCGCCGCATTTCATCAAGGCCTTGCTGGCGCGGGAGGACAGCCGGTTTTATGAGCACGGGGGGGTGGATTATGTGGGGGTGCTGCGGGCGCTGATGCGGACGGTGAAGGATCCGAAGGTGCGCCAGGGGGCCAGCACGATCAGCATGCAGCTGGCGCGCAACAGCTTCGATCTGACGCGGGAAAAGTCGTTTCACCGGAAGCTGTTGGAGATTGCCCTGACACGGAGGATCGAAGGGCAGCGGACGAAGGATCAGATTCTGGAGTTGTATGTGAACCGGATTTTTTTCGGCACGGGGATCTTCGGGGTGCAGCGGGCGGCGGAAAGTTATTTTGGAAAGCCGGCGAAGGATCTGACTTTGGATGAGGGGGCGATGCTGGCGGCGATCATCCGCGGGCCCAACGCTTTTTCCCCCTTCCGGCATTATGACATTGCGATGAGCGGACGTGATATGGTGTTGGACCGGATGGTGGCGACAGGCGTGTTGAGCGCGGAGGAGGCGGAGCGGACGAAGCAGGTGAGGACGAAGGTGAAGAAGGAGCCGAAGGCGGCGCTGGAGACGTGGGCGCTGAATGCGGTTCGGCGGGAGCTGGACAGTTTGCTGGATGCCGGGGAGGTGGAGGAGGGGGGATTGAAGGTGTTTACAACGTTGGAGCCGGTGCTGCAGGAGGCGGCGGAACGGAGTCTTAAAAAGCATTTGGACAAGATAGAGAAGTTGCCCGGCTATGGGCATCAGACGTGGGCCTTGTATGAGAATATGGTGCAGCGGGGACTGGCGGTGGAGCCGGAGTATGTGCAGGGCGCGGTGGTGGTTTTGGAGAATGCCACGGGAGCGGTGCGGGCGATCGTGGGAGGCAGGGATGTGCAGCATAGCAGTTATAACCGCGCCGTGCTTTCAAAGCGCCAGGTGGGTTCCACTTTTAAACCGTTTGTCAATGCGGCGGCGGTGGAGCATGCGGGTTTGCTACCCACTCAATATATAGCGGATGGGGAGATCCAGCCCGGGGAGATCGTGTCGGCGGAGGGGGACTTCAGCCCTAAAAATTCGGACGGCACCTTCACGGGTTTGCAGGCGGCGTGGTGGGGATTGGCGAAGTCTCGAAATACGATGGCGGTGCGCGTGGGGGAAATGGCGGGATTGGATCAGGTGAAGGCGCTGGCTGACAAGGCAGGCCTTAAATATGTGGAGGGCCGGTCGCCGCAGATCTACCTGGGGAATCTCGGCAGCACCTTGGAAAGTTTGGTCAGTGCTTATTCCATGTTTGGAAATGATGGAGTGCGGTGCCGGCCGTTTTTGATTGATCGCATAGAAAACAGCGCGGGCGAGCTGGTTTACCGCAGTGGTGTTATATCCTATACGGTGATCAGTCCCGGCACCGCATGGCTGACGACGCGGATGATGCAGAAAGTGATGGAGCCCGGCGGGACGGCATCGGGCGTGGGGGCCATGGGGTTCAAGGGCTTGGCGGCGGGGAAGACGGGCACGACGGATGATTACCGGGATGCGTGGTTTGTCGGCTGCACCACAGGTTTGACATGCGGGGTGTGGGTGGGTTTGGACGACCCGGAACGCATTATCCACCGCGGTTATGGCAGTCGACTGGCATTGCCGGTTTGGGCGGAAGTCCTGTCAGCGGCGGTGCCCGTGGGCTATGTGCCTGGCAAGGAGTGGAATCCGCCAGGGGAATTGTCGAAGGTGCGGGTGTGTGCGGCGAGCGGGCGCCTGGCAGGGCCGGGATGCGGGTCCGCCGCGTCGGTGGTGGAAATACCCGGAACGCATGTTCCGGTGGAGGAGTGCGGGCTCCATCAAGGCTTACAGGCACCTGCTCCGCGGCCTTCATCCCAGCCTTCGGCAATACCGCGCCGTGGTTTTTTTGAACGATTGGGAGGGCTCTTCCGATGAGTTTTTTAAAAATTGTGCTGACATGAAAAAAGTTGTCGTCTAGCGCAATTGGAGCTTGCACTGGGTCTAGCGGAAACTTATGGTGCCGCGTTGGAAGCCATGGGGACGCTATCGGATATGATGTCCGACGGGTGTCCCCGGCAATTTCCAACAACACACCAGGATACCAATCCAAAACCAAACAAACTAAACATCATGTCCGCACCCGCACCTCGTCCAATGTATGGCATCAGCCGCATCGACCAGCCCGAAAAGAAGAACCACGGCTGGTATGTCCGCGTGACCTTCAAAGGTAAAACGGAACAGAAGTTCTTCGCCGACAAAGCCCACGGCACCAAGCCCAAGGCCCTCAAAATGGCGCAGGAACACCGCGACCATCTCGTGACTCTTCTTCCCCCGGCCCGTCAGGAAGCCGCCGCCCGCAAGCGCGCCGTCTCCAAGAAGGTCAGCAAGAAAGCCGCCGCTCCCGTCGCCGCCGCTGCCCCTGTGAAGGCCGCCAAGCCCGCAGCCAAAGCCCCTGCGAAGAAGGCTGCCAAAAAGGCCGCCAAAAAAGCCAAATAATCACTCCTCACGGATCGCTTCGACTTAACCCCTGTCCGATCCGGACCGGAACAAGCCCCCCAATGCCAGCGCGCGGTCCGCGCGCTGGCATGAAGCCGGTCCGCTCGCCTTGACAGGCGGCGGCCCTGTGCTGCCTTACCGCATCACATGACCGACCCAGCAGCCTCCATCCTGGCGGATCCTCCCTCCGCCGTCATTCCCCCCGCGCCCTTCCTGCGCGCCGCCGGAGTGCGCCGCACCTATCACGTCGGCGGCACCGCCATAGAAGTCCTCCGCGGCGTGGACCTAACTGTTTTAAAGGGGGAACGCGTTTTCCTCTGCGGACCCTCCGGAGCCGGAAAAACCACCTTGTTATACGTGCTCGGCGGCTTGGAGCGCCCGGACGCCGGCCAGGTGTTCCTGGACGGAAATTCCGTCTACGGCGGCAGCGACGCCCGGCAGGCCAATCTCCGGAATGCCGCCATCGGCTACATTTTTCAAAATTATTTACTCCTTCCCGAGCTGACCGCCTTGGAAAATGTCTGCCTCCCCGCCCTCATCGGCGGCCGGCGGGCCAAGGCGCGGGCGAGGGAACTGCTTGAAAAAGTGGGACTTGGCCCCCGTCTCCACCATCTCCCGGCCCAACTGAGCGGCGGTGAGCAGCAACGCGTCGCCATCGCCCGATCCCTCATCAACAACCCCACCGTGGTCTTCGCCGATGAACCGACCGGCAACCTCGATTCCAAAACAGGTGGCGAAGTCATGAAATTGCTTCTTTCCGTGGTTGCCGACGAAGGGAAAACCCTCATGGTGGTCACCCACGACACGCGCCTTGCGGGGCAGGGGGACCGGATGCTGGTTCTGCGCGACGGGATGCTGGTGGACTGATTCCGGACCGGCCGCCCATCGCCGGACGCCACCAGCCACGACTCCATTCCCACTCCGGCGCCTTTTTTTCCCATTGTCCCATGAAGATCTATATTGACGGAACCCTCCACGACGAAGCCGCCGCCAAAATCTCTGTATTCGACCACGGTCTGCTCTACGGCGACGGCGTCTTCGAAGGCATCCGGTTTTACAACCGCCGTGTTTTCCGCCTGGAGGAACACATCCGCCGTCTCTACGACTCCGCGCGCTCCATCCTGCTGAATATTCCCCTCACACCCGAGGAGATGACCGAGGCGCTCCTCGAGACCTGCCGCGCCAACGAGCTAGACAACGGCTACATCCGCCTCGTCATCACCCGCGGCACCGGACCCATGGGCCTCAGCCCTTACAAATGCCCCAAGGCCTCCGTCATCATCATCGCCTGCGGCATCCAACTCTACACCGACGAAGCCTACCGCACCGGCCTCACCATGGCCACCTGCGCCACCCGCCGGCCGATGCATGACATCCTCAGCCCCCAGGTCAAAAGCCTGAACTACCTGAACAACGTCATGGCCAAGGTCGAAGCCATCCAGGCCGGAGCCGAGGAAGGCATCATGCTCAACGAACGCGGCCTCGTGGCGGAATGCACCGGAGACAACGTCTATATTGTCAAAAACGGCGCCATCACCACCCCACCCATCACCGCCGGCGCCCTCGACGGGATCACCCGCGGCGTGGTTTTCCAAATCGCAGCGGAACTCGGCATCCCCATGGCCGCCAATGAAATGAGCCGCCACGATATCTATACCTCCGACGAATGTTTCCTAACGGGAACCGCCGCGGAAGTCATCGCCGCCGTCAAATACGACCAGCGCGTCATCGGCACCGGCACCCCGGGACCCATCACCCAGCGCATCATCGCCCGCTTCCGCGAGATCGCAGGCTCCACCGGCACGCCTTTCTGATTTTGTCAGGCCGCCTCCGCCGCTTCGGCGCGGAGGCGGGCCCGACGCCTTTTCCCCTCTCCCTTTTCACTCTATGAAGGAACTCAGCGACGGCATCTATCAATGGCTTTACAAAGGCCTCAGCCTCCAGGCAGTCGGCATCGTTGTGGGACTTCTTCTCATCATTTGCCACGTGGTGGGCCTGATGCGTCAGGAAAAAATCCTCCCATGGCTCTCCACGGTCCCGCGATCCATGAATCTGGGGACTTTTTTCCTCACCATATCCTTTCTCTGGGCCTGGATGGTCGCCACCTCCATGGACCTTGGGGAATTCCACCAGGTCCGCTGGCTCGCCCAGATCGCCATCCCCCTGTTCTTCGTCGGCATGCTCTTTGTGGCCAATGACTACCTCGGAGCCCGCGCCCTCGGCACCTTTCTCCTCCTCGCCGCCTGCCCGGTCCTGGATGCCGCCTTCCTCAAGCCCCCGCAATCCCGGCTTCTCCTGAGCGTCCTCGCTTATGCCTGGATCATCATCGGCCTGTTCTGGGTCGGCATGCCCTTCACCATGCGTGATCAAATCTCCTGGATCCAAGCCAAGCCCGCACGCTACCGCGCCCTCTGCCTCGCCGGCATCATATATGGAATACTCGTGCTCGCCGCCGCTTTGATGTATTATGGGCAAACCGCCCCCGCCCTTGCCGGCCTGTCGGCAACTTGAACCCGTCCGCGCCCCCCCCGCCGACCCAGCCCCCCAGGTGACATGCTGAAATATTACTTGCCGCAGATCATCTTTTTCGCAGTCTTCGCGGCGGCCGCCATTCCCATCATTTATTACATCTGGAAAAAAAATCCGGATCCCCGCTTCCGTCCCCACGCGGGGGAAATGTCCCTCATCATTGTCTTCGCCGCTTTCATCTGCGGCGGCATGGCCTTCGGGCTGGGCAGCCTCTTCAAACCGGAGAACGATGGCACGGGCATGAAGAAAAAACCAAACGAAGGAGCCGGCTGGTCCGCCGGGGATTATGGTGCCGAAGACTCCGGTGGATCCAAGAAAAAATCCAAATCGAAAGAAGGGGATTCCGATGGCGACGCACCCCGCAGCCGCTCCCTCAACGACCGGAACTGACTTTTCTCCTGACCACCGACCATCGCCCGCCCCCCGCCCGCCCGCCCCACTCAGTCATGTCCGACCCTGCCGCCGACCGCGAGTGGATCAAATTCCGCCACGCCAGATTCACCGCCCGCTTTCCCGCCGATTTTCTCTACTCCGCCTCCCACTACTACATGATGCCCGTCCCCGGCGATCCCGGGTTGTGGCGCATCGGATTCACCAAATTCGCCACCCGCATGCTGGGGGAATTGGTCGACTTCACCTTCAATCCCCCGGAAGGCGGACCCGTCTCGCCCGGCGAAATGATAGGCTGGGTCGAAGGCTTCAAAGCCGCCAGCGACGTCTTCTGCGTCATGTCAGGACATTTCGCCGGCAGCAACCCCGCGCTGAAAGCCGACGCGTGCATCGTCCGCAGCGATCCCTACCTCGAAGGCTGGCTCTACAGCGTCCGCGGCGAACCCGAACCCGGCCACCTGAATGCCCAGGGCTACCTTGATCTTCTCAACGCCACTATCACCAAAATGGCGGAACAGGAACATCCTGAGGAATAAATCCAAATTTGCCGCGTATCAGAGAACTCCATGAAATCCTATCGCTTAAACCGCCTCTTCCACGCCCGTTCCCGCCGTTGCTTCGATGTCGCCGTCGACCACGGATTTTTCAATCAACCCGGCTTCCTCACCGGCATCGAGGACATGCGCGAGGTCATCAAAACCCTCGTCGAAGCCGGCCCGGACGCCATCCAGCTCACCGCCGGTATGGCCCGCCACCTCCAGGACCTCCCCGGCCGCCTGAAGCCCTCCCTCGTCCTCCGCACGGACGTCGCCAACATCTACGGCAAAAACCTCCCGGAATCCCGCTTCAGCCTCATGCTGGAGGAAACCATGCTCCAAGCCGTCCGCCTGGACGCCGCCTGCGTCTGCGTGAACCTTTTCCAAATCCCCGGCGCCCCGGAAGTCCATGCCGAATGCGTGCGCAACATCCTCCGCCTCAAGCCCCAGGCCGATTTTTACGGCATGCCCATGATGGTGGAGCCCCTCGTCTTCCAGCCTAACAGCCAAGCCGGCGGTTACATGGTCAATGGCGACGAAACCACCATCACCCACCTCGTCCGCCAAGCCGTCGAACTGGGGGCCGACATCATCAAAGCCGACCCCACCGACGACGTTTCCGCCTATCACCGCGTCGTCGCCGCCGCCTCCGGCATCCCCGTCCTCGTCCGCGGCGGCGGCCGGGTCAGCGATGAGGAAATCCTCACCCGCACCCAGGGCCTCCTCGCTCAAGGCGCCGCCGGCATCGTCTACGGTCGGAATGTCATCCAACATCCCAACCCCAAAGGCATCACCCGCGCCCTCATGGCCATGGTCCACGACAACGCCGACATCCCCACCGCCCTGGCCATGATCTAACAGAGTAGTCCGCACACCAGAGTAGTCCGCACGGTCCTCTGTGCGGCAGCAGCAACCCCGCAGCAACCCTGACAATTTCCCCGCAGCCACCCCGCAGCAACCCTGGCAATTTCCCCGCAGCAACCCCGCAGCAATCAAGTCGCCATCTTCCTCCCCGCCCCGCAACCATGGCCCTGACCCCCCCCCCCCCGCACCGCATAAAACCTTGGCTCTGAAAGCCGCGCAGAGGACTGTGCGGACCACTCTTCCCCGCCCGCCATGAACTCCGCCCTGCTGGACGAACTCCGCCTGACCGTCGGCCCTGACAACGTCCTCACCGCTCCGGAGGACCTCATCCCCTACAGCTTCGACGGCACCGCCGCGCTCCACCAACTCCCCGGCGCCGTCGTCTTCCCCGCCGACACCGAACAAACCGCCGCCTGCGTCCGCCTCGCCCACACCCATCGCATCCCCGTCGTCCCCCGCGGCTCCGGCACCGGCCTCAGCGGCGGCAGCCTCCCCCTCGCCGGATGCCTCGTGATAGGACTTGTCAGGATGGACCGCATTCTGGAAATCGACCCCGCCAACCTGACCCTCCACGCCCAGTGCGGCGTCGTCACCAAAACCATCGACGACACCGCCGCCGCCCACGGCCTGTTCTACCCGCCCGACCCCGGGTCCATGAAAATATCCACCATCGGCGGCAACGTCGCGGAGAACTCGGGCGGACTGCGCGGATTGAAATACGGCGTCACCCGCGACTACATCATGGGACTCCGCGTCGTCCTGCCGGATGGCACTATCACCTTTCTCGGAAATAAGTGTGTAAAGGACGTCGCCGGCTACAGCATGAAGGACCTCTTCATCGGCTCCGAAGGCACCCTCGGCATCATCACCGAGGTCTTGTTGAAGCTCCTCCCCCGCCCGAAATCCCGCCGCACCCTCCTGGCGCTTTATGATAGCATGGAGCAGGCCGCCGCCACCGTCAGCGCCATCATCGCCGCTCACATCATCCCCTGCACCCTGGAATTTCTTGACCAAATGACCCTCCGCTGCGTGGAGGATTTCGCCAAAATCGGCCTGCCCACCGATTGTCAGGCCCTTCTGCTCATGGAGACCGACGGCCACCCCGCCGCCGTCGCCGACGAAGCCGCCTACATGATGGAGATCGCCCGCGCCAACGGAGCCCGCGAAGTCCGCATGGCCGCCGATGAAGCCGAAGCCACCCGCCTGGCCACGGCCCGCCGCTCCGCCTTCTCCGCCCTCGCCCGCATGCGGCCCACCACCATTCTCGAGGACGTCACCGTCCCCCGCAGCGAGCTATCCAAACTCGTCGCCTTCGTCGCCGCCACCGCCAAGCGTCATCAACTCCTCGTCGGCACCTTCGGCCACATGGGCGACGGAAATCTCCACCCCACCTTTCTAACCAACGAGCGCGACCACGACGAAATGCACCGCGTCGAACTCGCCCTCAGTGAAATCGTCGACGAAACCCTCCGCCTCGGCGGCACCATCACCGGCGAGCACGGCGTCGGCCTCGCCAAAAAAGCCTTCCTCCCCCGGCAATTCGACGACGGCAGCCTAACGCTCCTCCGCGCCATCAAAACCGCCTTGGATCCCCAGAAACTCTTCAACCCCGGCAAAATCTTCGACTAAGAAAAAAAAAGAAGGGAGCACGGGCCTCCCGGCCCGTGAGTTTCCAATAAAAAGCCCCCAATCAAAACACAACCTATCACCCCAAAAAACCAGTCCCCTCCCAAAAAACAATCCTATCAACCCGCAAAATTCTAACAACACGCAAAAGTCTGACAACCCGCAAAAAAATTCCGTCAGCGATTAAGCATTCCCCCCACCAACCCCCACGCCCTTCCGCAATTCGCTGATCGCTGATCGCTAACTTGTAAATCCCCAGGACCTCCCGTTTCCCGCTCCGCTTGGATCCTGCCCGGATCCTGAATCCTGGACTGCGGATCCTCACGGGCCGGAGGCCCGTGCTCCTTTCTTTTTTTTCCACGCCATGCCCGCCAACCCCTCCCTCCTGGCAAAACTGGACTACTCCGTCCTCCAGCAATGCATGCATTGCGGCATGTGCCTGCCCACCTGTCCCACTTACGACGAAACCAAGCGCGAGCGGAATAGCCCCCGCGGCCGCATCTCCCTCATGCGCGCCGTCGCGGATGGCGACCTCACCGCCAGCCGCGCCTTCGCCGAGGAAATGTATTACTGTCTCGGCTGCCTCGCCTGCGAAACCGCTTGTCCCGCCGGCGTCGACTACGGTCACCTTTTTGAAACCGCCCGCGCTGAGGTCGAGCGCACCGGCACCGCCGCCACCCCCCAGCGCAGCTTCTGGCGATGGCTCACCCTGCGCCACCTCTTTCTCAAACCCAGCCTCCTCCGCACCGTCGGCACCGCCCTCCGACTCTATCAACAATCCGGACTCGAAAAACTCGTCAGGAAATCCGGCCTCCTCCGCCTCCTTCCCCCCTCCCTCCGCGCCCTCGAGCCCCAAACCCCCACCATCGCCCCCGCCTTCTCCAACGAACTCATCGCCCCCCTTGAGCGCCCCCCGGACCGCAACTTTTCAAGCCCCCCCGAACCATCCGCAAAGCCCTCCCCCCCGGACC
>JAQGPD010000273.1 GCA_028293305.1 Verrucomicrobiales bacterium
GCCAATGGCGATACGCGACAGGTCAAGCAATTGGGACTCGATAATCGGTATGTCTTTACTGTGACTGGGGAGTTTGCCGATGAAGCAAACCAAATTGGGCGACGGTGTCAATAACACGGCGGAATCCACGTTGGGAACTGACTTGGCTAGCGGGAACGCACCGTTCACGGGGCCGGTGACAGGTTTCCAAATTCATCACCCCCTTACTTGATATTATAGAAATTCCTTATCTTCACTTCAGTTATTTATATACTGGCAAAACTATTTTTGACCCTGATTTTTATCGGGTTGCTTTCCAATAGATCTTTCTCTGCTCTGATGGAAGCAGTGAGTGATACGGAGATACTGTGCGCTTTTCAGGAACGATTCATCGCCTTCTTCGGAGTTCCGTATTCTTTCCCAGCACTCGCCAATGGTGCCTCACCAGTTTTTCCGCAACCGGGCGATTACTCCACGGCGGATCTCCAAACCATCATCGGACTCACTATTTTCAACCGTCTGAGTCTGGGCCCCGGCCCCGGTCAAGGCAATCTCAATCCATCAACATCCCCATTATACTACTTGGAAGGAGATATTCCGGATAGACCCGCGAATTGGGCTGCCGTCCACCAAAACTTCGTCACTTTCCCCGGCTCCCTGTCTTACTACTCTGACTATGAGACCAAACGCAGGGAGATTGCCGGAAAGCTGAACCGCATGCGCCGGGTGGTTGTCGGCGTGGAGGCAGTGCAGCCGGAACGCAGGACTTTCAATTTCTCGACTCCGACTTGGAATTCCTATCTGATGAGTTTGCCCTCATCCGTGACCAGTTTGCCCAAGGCCGCACAGCAGTTTAACGACACGGCATGGTCGCCACTCCCCGTAAATCCAGGTGGTCTTAGTTGCCTTTTCAGCGCGGCGACTCAGTGGAGCTCATATAACTACAACGCCTCTGTCACCGTGGACCGCGCCAAGCTTGTCCCTCCCTCCCATCTTCGGGGGTTCCCCTTCCGGACGTATATGGCCATGCAAAACTATCTTACAATTGGAGTGAGACCCACCCCGATTACGGTCGGGTGACCACCGCTCTGGCCCAACGTCATATTTATCCCATCGATTCGTATTTCGAACTTCCAGCCGGCAATTTTGATCCTGGCAATCTTTTCGCGGCCTGTCAGGACCAAATCAATGTTTACTGCTTCGGCTATTTGAATTTCAATGATATCCACTCCGTCAATGTAGCCTTCGCCATTGTCCAACCCCGATTCAAATACCTCTCGGCAAACGCCCACTGTTCCACCTGCTCCACCGGCATTTGCCAGCCGGGCACGACGACCGCCAACCTCGGCGATGGCCTTTCGCTCAACATCGCACTCGGCACCTCGCAGCAAGGTGGAGCCGCTGCCTCCATCCAACTCAATTCGCCCTCGGTCACTCCGGCCCTCTTCCAACTATCAAGTCTCCGGACCGAGCTGCCTGAGGGTTTCAATGCGGTGCGCAACGCCACCAATGAGGTCTTGCAAGCTCAGGGCCCCTCCGTCATTGCCGCCACCACGGCACTCCCTCCCGACACCTCCGGAAATGCGACCGGATTTGAAGTCGCGCTCTACGACCGACCAACAAACACCGCCCCCGACCCCGCCACGGGCCTGATCAACGTTGGGGGACTCACCCCCAAGGTAGTCCACCGCTTCAGCAACCCTGTTTCCGGAACAGGTCCTGGCGTCGTCACCTCACGCCACTTCCTCCATCAGGAAATCCGGGGGACCAGCGTCATATCCAACCTATTCATCACCACCCCGAGCGATGGCACGGTGCCTGAAACGACTTCGCTCACCTCCCAGGACAGCCTCTCCAAGGAATCGCTCGCGCGCACTTCCGCCACGTCCCCGGTCGGTGGAATCTCCGTGACGGAGGACCGCATCTCCACGGCGCCGGATCAGAGCATCCTCAGCCATACCAGACGTGTCACCCGCAGCGGAACCACCGGTCAACTCCTCGAATTCGAAACCACCGATCCCAATGGAGCCAACCTAACCACCTCATACACTTACGAAAACAACGACCCGCAGCGTCTCCAGCAAATTGTTTCCCCGGACGGATCATGGCAGCAGTTTCAACACGATACCTTGAACCGCCGCACCAAAACCCGCACCCCCCATCTCGATAGTCCTCCTGCCTGCGTGGATGCGGAATGCCGGGTCCTCTCCATCACTTACACCACGGTGGGGGACACCCTCACCACCACCTCCATCGAGACACTGCTCGGCGTTGAAATTTCCCGCACCCACCGCATCGAGTCCCCCACCCAGATCAAGGAAATCATCTGCACCATCCCTGGTGCCGATCCCGCGGATCCCACCAATCTGGTCACCACCACCGACCTTTTCCCCGGCGGTTGGTTCCAGCGCAAACCCGCCCGCATCACCGCGCCGGACGGCACGGTGACCACCTACGCCTACACGACCGTTCCTGCCAACCTCTTTCCGGCCGATGCTGATTCCATCACCACCACCATCGAAGCCGGAGCCGTCTCCAGCTCCGCCGGCCCCGTGACGGACGGCACCCGCACCCTTTCCCAGACCAATGCCCAAGGACAAAACATCTTTGAGCAGACCACCGACATTTCCACCGGACTCACCCTCGCCTCCCGGGCCGCCACCGTGGTGGACCCCCATGGTCGTCCCACCACGTGGACCTATGAGGACGGCACCACGGAAATCCTCAACTACGATTGCTGCGGCCTGACCTCCCGCACGGACCGCACCGGTTTGACCACCTCCCACACCCATGATCTGACCGTCAGCCGTGCAGGAGCCGCCGCCGGCAATGCCCCCACCGATGGCTTGGAATCCACGGAATCCACCCCGCTCACCTACCTGACCCCCAGCGGCACCACAGCCTCCGGTTTCCTCACCCGCATCACCCGGCAGGAAGGACTGACGTCCCGCACTTTCCGTCAGGGAGCGGATGGCACCCTCATCGAAACCTCCCGCACCATCCGCGACGCCGCCGGCCGCCCCCTCACGTCCATCGACGCGATGGGCCGCCCCACCACCTCCGTGGAATCCATCGACTACCTTGGCCAGCCCGCGCCGGCCGCCGGCACGCCGGACCAGCGTCCACGCCACCGTATCGTCACCACCACCGCGCCGGATGGCGGCACCCGCATTGAGGAATATGCCACCGATGGCACTCTGATCAAACTCACAGGCACCGGCGTCCATGGCCAGCGTTACACCTCCGGCACCGGCACTCTTCCCGCCCGCGCCGGCCTCCGCTCCGCCATTCCCGGCTGCACATGGCACACCACCACCCTGCTCTTTGAAAACGGCACCGACAGCCCCGAGTGGACCACAACCTGGACAGACTTCGCCGGCCGATCCGTCGCCACCACCTCCAGCGCCGGCGACCGCACAGATTCCTTCCACAACACCAAAGGCCAACTCACCAGAACGGTTGATCCTGCCGGCATCATTAACCTCACCGAATACAATGCCGTAGGCCGGCCTTACCTGAGCGCCTTGGATTCCAATGGCAACGGTCTCATTGATTTCGCCGGTTCTGACCGCATACAGGAAACGACCAGTGCCTACGTTGAGGGGACCGGAAATCAGGTGCTCCAGCGCACAATTTCTTCCACTTGGGTGCAGCAGGGGAATGCCAATTCCCGGGTCCTGAGCACCAGTGACCGTTCTGTGGATGGTCGCTATCAATCCAACACCTCCGCATCCGGTTCTACCGTCTCCACCACCACGCTGCCGGATGCTGCTGGCCTTTCTCTGACCACCGCTACCGCACCGGACCAGACCATCCGGATCTCCGCCACCCTGCATGGACGGGCTCTCTATCAGGAATCCCGTGATGCCAACGGCGTCCGCCTCAGCCGCGCCGATTACGATTACGACGCCCACGGCCGCACCCGCAGCACCACGGATGCCCGCAACGGCACCACATTCTACACCTACCAAAACGACGATTCCTCCCACACCGTCACCTCTCCAGATCCGGACGGGTCCGGCCCACAAACCGCGCAGACCACCACCACCCTCACCACCATCACCCCGGCCAACGGCACGGTTACCGAGGTGACCGCGCCGGACGGAGCCGTCACCCTCACCACCTACTGCCGCACCGGAGAAACGGCCACCGTCAGTGGGGGCCGCACCTATCCTGTCTCCTACACTTACGACCACGCCGGCCGCGTCAAAACCCTCACCACCTGGCAATCCCCGGCTGCCGCTACCGGGCCAGCCACAGCCAGTCTCCCTACCGGCCCCACCCAGGTCACCACTTGGGACTACTATCCCGCCAGCGGCCTCCTCCAGCAAAAACGCTACACCGACAACCAAGGCCCCACCTACACCTACCACGCTGGAGGTCGTCCTGCCACCCGCACTTGGGCCCGTCTCGTCAATGGCCAGCCCCTCACCACCACCTACACTTACGGTCCCGCCACCGGCGATCTCACCAGCACCACTTACAGCGATTCCACCCCGCCCGTCTTCACCACCTATACCCGCCTCGGCCAGCCGGACACCATCACCGACGCCTCCGGCACCCGCACGTTCAGCTATGCCCCGGAAGATGCTTTCCCCACCGGGGAAACCATCAACGGCGGCATCCTGGATGGATTCACCCGCAGCGTCACCCCGGACGCTCTTCGTCGTCCTGGCCTCACCGCCCTCTCGCTCGGCAATGCCGCCTCCCAATCCTGGACTTGGAACTATGACGACGCCGGCCGCATCGGTGGCCTGACCAGCGGTCCGCATCAATTCAGCTACACCCGCCATCCCGACAGCCCCCTCCTGGCCGATACCGCCTTCCGCCACAATGGCAGCGAGCGCCTCAAAACCACCCGCACCTTCAACCAGCTCAACCGGCTCCAAGCCATCACCCACCAGCGCACCGTGAATGCTGTAGTTGCAGTTTCCAGTAATTATGGCTACACTCTCAATGACGCCAACCAGCGCACCGCCATGACCCAACCCAACGGCCAAACCTGGAACTGGAGCTACGACTCCTTGGGGCAGGTCAACCGTGCCAACCTCCAGCGAAGCAGTGACAGCGCCCCGTATCCCGGCCGCCAATACGCCTACAACTACGACACCATCGGCAACCGCCTGACCGCCAGCCAGGGCGATGCCCTCGATCCGTCCACCCATTCCTCCGTCACCGGCTACACGCCTAACGGGCTGAATCAATACAGCACCATCACCCACCCCGCCGAGGCCGTGGCCAGCGGGGAAGCCCACGAAGCCGCCACCGTCACCGTCAACGGCCAGCCCACCACCCGACTCGGTCCGTATTTCCAAAAGGCCCTCCCCGTCCCCAACAGCGGATCCGCGCCTATCGAAACCCCGCTGACCATCGCCGCCACCGAAAACGGCACCACCGAATCCGAAATCCGCACCGCCCTCACCCTCCCGGCCACCGAATCCCCGGAATACGACGAAGACGGCAACCTCACCGCCGACAGCCTCTGGACCTACACTTGGGACGCCGAAAACCGCCTCATCGCCATGGAAAGCGCGCCGACCCTCCCTGCCGCCAAGCGGGTCAAATTGGCCTTCGCCTACGACGCCCAATCCCGCCGCATCCGGAAGCAAGTCTGGCAAGCCCAACCCGCTGCCCCCCACGCCTGGATCGCCACCCAGACCCGCCGGTTCTGCTATGATGGCTGGAACCTCATCCTCGAACTAGACCCCGACGGCACCGCGTTCCGCCAATACCTCTGGGGCCTCGACCTCAGCAACACCCCGCAGGGAGCCGGCGGCGTCAGCGGCCTCCTCTGCATCACAGCCCGCTCTCTCAACTCTCACCCCTCAACTCTCAACCACTACCCCACCTACGACGGCAACGGCAACCTCACCGGCCTCACCACCGCCCCCACCGGCGAAGAAACCGCCACGTTCACCAACGATCCTTTCGGCCAACCCCTCACCGCCACCGGCCCCGCCGCTAAAGTGACTCCGTTCGGGTTCAGCACCAAATACACCGACCCCGAAACTGGTCTTTGCTACTATGGCTACCGATACCACGATCCGAAGGGTGGGCGGTGGCTTGGGAGAGATCCGATTGAGGAGAGCGGCGGGATAAATCTTTATGGAATGGTGGGCAATGACCCGATTAATGGGGTGGAAGTGTTGGGGCTGAGTGAACTTTCAGAGGCTCAGTATGCGGCTGAAGCCAATCGCTTGATCGACGCCGGGGTTCATGATCCTGATTTAATCTTCCAAGCGTTGGTGAATGCCTACCTGAAAGCAGATCCAGAGTCTGATACTTTCTGGGATTGTCAGGATGATTTCGAGGAAATTTTTGATGCCTTGGGCAATGTGTTCGGAGACCAACCCACGGCACCACATAAGAGCCCGAATGAAACTCAGGGAGACTTGCGCTGGAGAAAAATTCAGAGTTGGGTATCAAGCACGGAATACCGATACGATGCTACAGGGAAGCCAACAAAAAATCCCAAAACAGGATTAGTCATTTGGAAAGCGACCACGCCAACGAATCCAACGAGGAAATTCGGATCACGTATGGATCATGTTGCGCACTTGTTTGCGAATGCCGCCGTTTCGGCTAATACTGGTGAGAACTTTACCGACGTTGTAGCTGGACCTGGGCACGAAGCAACTGACGGCTACGGCCACATCAAAAAACCGGGTTCGCAGGACTTTTTTAACCGTGATGCAGGATTTTCGTCCCTCGACATCGAGTGGAATTTACGTGGTTCGGAACTGCAGAACGCTTTTGATGCGGACGAGTGTGATTGCCGCAAGCTTGCCAAGAAGTTTGCTAGCGGAGCCTATAGCGTGAGTGACTGGAAAGCATGGTATCGCCAACCATGGTCTGTGATCTACAAATGAAGCCGTTTTTTTATTCGCTTTGCGCTCGCTTTTAGTCGCCGCTGCTGGATGTTTAACAGGTCGTCTAGCGGAATTGATTTGGAGGCAACCTGCCGGAGAATATCTTTTGGCCTCATCCATCGGTATTGCCCTATTTTTGGCCGTGCTACTTACTTGCAGAAAGTGGCCTGCCCGTTTTTCCAAATCGAGATGGCAATCATGGCTTTGGCCTACAGTAATGGGTCTGATATTGAGTTACATTCTTTTCGTAAATTACAAGGAATGGGTAGGCTACTATTCCGGGGAAGACGAAGGATTCATTACCCTATATCGTTGCCAAAAGCCCGATGCGCCGCTGCAAACGCAAATTACCAGGCAAACGCCATGAGGTGGACCCCGAAAACCGGGCCACCGGCTAAGTTACAATGGGGCTGGAGCTGGGCGCACTCAATGCGAACCGAAGACCTCCCAATGAAAGCCAAACGAAAGAGACAGGATGCCGGATTTAAAGCCTATGTGGCGTTGGAAGCGCTCATGGGGGAGAATACGATTCAGCAGATTGCGACAATTGCCATTCGGTAGGGACAGTTGCCAATCACCCAGTAAATTTTACACCTGGCATCCGCAGGAAGGCCGGCTCCAGAAAATCACCTCCGGCTCCACAGAGGTCACCTACACCCGGCATACCAATAGCGCCCTGCTTCACCGCACGGAATCCCGTCAGGCCAACAACCTGCGCCTCACCTCGGAGCGCAGCTTCGACTTCCTTGAACGCCTCACCGATCTCACCCACACCGGTCCCCCCGCTCCCGCCGCTTTTGGTTACGCCTACAACGACGCCAACCAACGCACCTCCACCCGCCAGCCCGAGGGCACCACCTGGGCCTGGGACTACGATTCCCTGGGCCAACTGCAAAACGCCAACCTCCAGCGCACCACAGACAGCGTCGTCCTCCCGGGCCGTCAATACCACTATCAATACGACAGCACCGGCAACCGCTCACCGCCAGCCAGGGCGATACAACCAACGCCGCCCAGCACTCTCAGATCACGGGCTACACGCCCAACACCCGTAATCAATACACCGGCCTGACCCATCCCGCCTACGCCGAGGCCAGCGGCGAAGCTCATGCCGCTGCCACCGTCACCGCCAATGGCGAACCCACCAACCGCCTCGGCCCCTATTTCCACAAACGCCTCCCCGTCTCCAACACCGGCACGGATCCCGTTTTCACCCCCATCGCCATCGCGGCCACGGAAAATGGCACCACCGAGACCGAAACCCGCACCGCGGTAACCCTCCCCGCCAGCGAATCCCCGGAATACGACGAAGACGGCAACCTGAAACAGGACGCCCTCTGGACCTACACCTGGGACGCCGAAAACCGCCTAACCGGCATGGAAAGCCGCCCTTCCGTCCCGGCGGCAAAGCGGATGAAGCTCGCGTTCACCTACGACAGCCAGCACCGCCGCATCCGCAAACAGGTCTGGCTGGCCCAGCCCACCGCCCCTAACGCGTGGATCCCCACGCAGGACCGGAAATTCCACTACCAGGGCTGGAACCTCATCGCCGAAGCCGATCCTGACAAAACGTTCAAAAAGACCTACCTCTGGGGCCTCGATCTCAGCGGCACCTTCAGCGGAGCCGGAGGCACCGGTGGCTTCCTCGCCATCAGCGGCGGCGGTATGATGGGACCATTTGGCCATCTATAACATTTTCCGGGAGGTGGTGGGCCATCCGCGGCACCTTCCGGAACAAGGATGGGATGTTTACGATATAAAATCAGCCCGCCCCCGCCGCCAGCCATTTTTTAGTTATGCGGGAAACTTGGCGCTTTTCCCAACCGGCTCTTGAAAAAACAGGGCATAAAAAATCCTTCCCAAGCAGCGATTGAATTACTTTCCCAAAAGAAATCATTCCAATTTAATGAAAGGCCTTGTAAGTGCTTGCGCTGGCGCTGGTTTGCCCGCTGACATGGGATCATGGGGGCTGGCAGGGCGGTGCCCCGGGAAAACCGGGTGGTTTTTCCGGAAATCGCCAATCTAAATAATTGAACCGGACGTGCGGCCCGCTACACTGGGGGTCCGGCGCGGTGCCCGGTGGTTCCCAACTTTTACTATACATATGGCCCAGGCAATCATGGATCCGGAGGAGGTGCGGCGCTTCGCGAAGGAGCTGAAGCGCTTCAATGACGACGTGCAGGTGCGCGCGGCGGCCCTGCATGCGCGGTTCACGGCGCTGACGGCTTCCTGGCAGGACCAGGAGCAGGAGAAGTTTTCGGAGGACTTTGTGGTCACCATGAAAGCGCTCAAAAAATTCATGGAGGTCTCGGAAAAACACACCCCGTTCCTGCTGCGCAAAGCGGCCCGGATCGAGGAATACCTGGACCAGCGCTAACGGTTATGGCGGAGCAGGCCCAGGTCAAGTCGGTCGAGGCGTTGGAGTCGCTCCGCGCCTCCTTCATCACGTATCAGGCGAAGTCGCGCCGGGCGGTGGACATGGCCATGGACGAGGTCACGCGCACGCGGCAGTGGCTGCTGGTGGACTGCCGCCTTCATTGGGAAGGCCAGATCCGGCAGATCACGCGGCAACTGGAACGGGCGCGCGCGGAGTTGATGACGGTGCGGCTTTCCGCCCTGGTCGATCGCAGCGCCCGCCATGAGGAGGCGGTGAAAAAATCCGAACGCGCCTTGGAGCACGCCCACGATAAACTTCGGCAGGTGAAGCGCTGGGCGCGGGATTTTGAGAACGCAGTGGGGCCGCACGTGCGCCGCCTGGAAAGTGTCAGGGAGCATTTCATGCACGAGCTTCCCAAGGCCTCCGCCTGGCTGCATCAGGCGGAAATGACCCTGGAAGCGTATGCCGAACGCCGCCCCGGCTCCATGCCCGCCCCTTCCGGAACGGACGCTGCCATTTCCGGCGACGCCACCCCGACTTCGCCCTCACCCGCGTCCGCGGAAAAGGCGTCGGCATTAACAACACCCACCTCCGAATCCCTGACATGAGCGCCATCGCCGCCGCCGCCAATCTGGACTCGTCCACCCGGGATCTCATGCTGTCCTGGGCGCGCACCCGCGAGCAGTGGCGCGATGCCAAGGCGGTGCACTTCGGCCAGACTTTTGTTGAACCCCTTCCCGACCTCGCCATCCAAGCCCGTGACGCCATGACGCATCTGGAAAGCTTGTTAAAAAAAATCAAACATGACTGCGAATAACCCATCACCGGTCGCCGACCTCTCCGTCGCCCGCACCACCAGCCTCATCGAGCGCCTTTCCGCCGCCATCACGCGTCACGCGGCGGCGGAGGAACTGCTGGTCAAGGAAACCCGCACGCGCCGAATGGCCCTGGAGCGCCGTCACGGCGAAGCCACCGCGGCCTTTGATCAACAGGTCGCGCGCGAGTCCGGCGCCATCGATTCCGAATGGCTGGCCCGTTGGGAGAAAACGCGGCGGCATCATGAAAGCCGGATGGTCAGGATCGAGAAGGCCGAGCGCAACAGCCACCGGGATTTGCCGCGCCGCATTGAGGCCGCGCGGGCCCACTGGCTGGGTGGTCTGCAGCGTCAGCGCCTGCACCAGGAACGCCTCGAGGCCTCGCGGTCCGAGCAGGCGCTGCAGGCTTATGCGGCCCGTGCCCCGCGATTGGCGGAGGCCCTGGCTCAGTTGGAGACGCTGCGCCGGCGGGCCTTTGTGGCCTTCAATGGCTCGCCTGGTTTCCGTTTGTTATTGAAACCCCAGGCTCCCGCCGGGACGCCCGCCGAACCCGCCTCCGCCCCCGACCCGGCCGTTCCAGCCGGGCCGTCGGCATGGAGTGCGGCGGACGCGGATGCCGCGCTGGCCGCGGTGGAGGCCGCAGTGCCGGTCCTGACCGAAAAACTCCGGTCCTACCGGGGCAAGCCTCTGGCCCGGTTCTTTACAATCCTGACACCTCCGGTTTTGTTGGTGATTATTTTCGCGGGGGCGCTGGTCCTGGCGGGATCCATGGGTTTTGATGCTGAAAGCGCCCGCAAGTCGGGAATGATCGCCATTGGCGCGCTGGTGGGATTGGCGGTTGTTTATCTGTTGGGGATGAATGCCGCGCGTCCCGGCGCCGTGGCACTCGCCGAAGGCATCAAGGAACAGGAGGCCGTTTGCGCCCGCCTGACAAAAGAAGCCAGGGCGGCCAACGACGCCGAGCAGGCGCGGCTCAAAGTCGAGCAGGAAAGAATCGTCGGCGACATTCAGTCGAAATGGGGAGGCGTGGACGAAGTGGACACGGATTTCGCCAAAGCCGCGCAGGATAAACTCAAGGCCCAGGTGCCGCGCATCGCCGCCAAAAACGAGGCCATGATGGATGCCAAGCGCCGCCGCATGGAGGCCGCGCATTCCGCCGACAGCGGGGCGAATGAAACCAAATTCAACGAACGCCGCCAAGCGCTCGAGGCCAAGCAGAACGGTGAATTGGCGGAACTCGCCGCCGCCGAATCCAGCCGGTGGGACCAGCTTTCCGCCACCTGGCAGGAAACCGTGCCCGCCATTTATGAAGAGCTGGCCGCCATCCGCGCCGCCGCTTTGCCTCTCGCTCCAGCCTGGGCGCAACTAACCGCCGACACGTGGACGCCGCCCGAAACGGTGCCGACCGCCATGCCGTTCGCGAACTTGAAAGTGGACCTTCTGGCTCATGCCGGCACCGCTCCGACATCACCGAAGTTGGCATTGCCAGGACCGGCGACCGTGGACGTGCCGCTTGCCCTCGACTTCCCGGAGCAGGGTTCGCTGCTGATCCAATCCCGTTCCGCCGCGCAAGGACCAGCGGCATCGGTGCTCAATAACATCATCCTCCGCCTGCTCGCCGCCAGCCGGCCCGGCAAGGCCTCCTTCACGATCATCGACCCCGTCGGCCTCGGCCAGAATTTCGGCGGGCTCATGCATCTGTCGGATTATGAGGACAGCCTGATCAATCACCGCATCTGGACGCAGCGCGATCAAATCGACGAACGCCTCGGCATTCTCAGCGGGCATATTGAGAAGGTTATTCAAATGTATCTGCGGAATGAATTCAGCAGCATCACTGAATACAACCAGCAGGCCGGAGTGGTGGCGGAGAAATACCACTATCTGGTTATCGCGGACTTTCCTGCCAACTTCAGCGAAACAGCTGTGAAACGCTTGGAAAGCATCGTCGCCAGCGGTCCGCGGTGCGGGGTTTTTACCTACATGCACACGGATTTGCGTCCCGTGCAGCCTGACGCTTTCACCAGCACGGGGGCCGGACCCAACCGCATCGGCATGAGGCTGGATGGACCGCGCTGGGAACTGGACGGCCTGAAAATGGATGGCGCGGCCATCACGCCGGAGATGCCGCCCGGTCATGATCATGCCCTTGCGTTGCTGCACCGGATTGGAAAATCCAGCATCGACGCCGGCCGCGTGGAGGTGCCGTTCTCACAAATTTCGCCCGCTCCGGCGGATTACTGGAAGGGCGACACCACCCAGGAGCTGCGCGTCGCCATCGGCCGCACCGGCGCGGTGAAGCACCAGATGCTGGCGATTGGAAAAGGCACCCGCCAGCACGCGCTCTTCGCCGGGAAGACCGGGTCCGGGAAATCCACGCTGTTCCACGTTATTATCACCAATCTCGCCCTGACATGTTCGCCTGACCAGGTGGAGTTCTATTTGATCGACTTTAAAAAAGGCGTCGAGTTCAAATGTTATGCGAACAAAAAGCTGCCGCACGCGCGGGTGGTCGCCATTGAGAGCGACCGCGAATTCGCGCTGAGCGTGCTGCATCGCCTGGACGAGGAATTGAAGCGCCGCGGGGATTTGTTCCGGAAGCTCAATGCCCAGGACCTGGCCGGCTATCAACGCGCCGGAGGCACCGAGCCGATGCCGCGCTCGCTGCTGATCATTGACGAATTCCAGGAGTTCTTCACCGAGGACGATCCGATCGCGCAGACCGCCTCCCTGTTGCTGGACCGCATCGTGCGCCAGGGCCGCGCGTTCGGGATCCATGTCCTGCTGGGCTCCCAGACTCTCGGCGGCGCCTACTCCCTCGCGCGGGCCACGCTGGGTCAGATGACCATCCGCGTGGCGCTGCAATGCAATGAGGCGGACGCCTATCTGATCATGGATGATAACAATCCCGCGCCGCGCCTGCTCTCGCGTCCCGGCGAAGGCATTTACAATGATGCCGCGGGTTCCGTGGAAGGGAACAGTCCGTTCCAGGTGGTGTGGCTGCCGGACGGCGAGCGGGACCGTTTGTTGGATGAAATCCACGACCTGGCGGTCAAGTCGGACAAGGCGCAGATGGCGCCCATCGTCTTTGAAGGCAATGCGCCGGCGGACCTTTTGGGGAATGCCCTCATGCGCAAAATTCTCGACACGCCGCCCACTTCCGCGCCCGGCGCGGGCCGGTGCTGGCTGGGGGCGCCGAATGCGATCAAGGGTCCGACCGAAGCCGTGTTCCATCGGCAGAGCGGGCAGCATCTGCTTGTGGTGGGCCAGCGCGAGGAGGCCTCGCTCAGCATGCTGGGCCTGTCATTGCTGGCCTTGGCCGCGCAGTATCCGGAAGGCACCGCGAAGTTCCACTTCTTCCACAGCGCCACCCCGGGCACGCCCGAGGAGGAATTTGTCGAACAACTGGCCGCCGCCGTGCCGGGGCTGCAATTGGTCCGCCCCAACGAAGCCGCCGCCGCCATCGCGGTGCTCTCCGCCGAACTCAAGGAACGCGCCGTGGACGGCAACCCCTCCGCACCCGCTTCCTATGTATTCATTCACGGATTGCACCGCTTCAAAAAATTGCGTCAGGAAGACGATTTCAGTTTTTCCATGGACGCCGACAGCGGGCCGAATCCCGGGGCGCAGTTCAATGAATTGATCTCCGAGGGCAGCAGTCATGGAATCCATCTGCTGGTCTCCCTGGACACCTTCAATAACGTGAACCGCAGCCTGAGCCGGAAGGCCCTGACGGAATTTGAAATGCGCGTCGTCTTCCAGATGAGCGTGAACGATTCCTCCAGCCTCATAGATTCCCCCGCCGCCAGCAACCTTGGGCTGCACCGCGCGCTGTTTTACAATGAGCATGCGGGCACGCTCGAAACCTTCCGTCCCTACGCCATGCCGGAGGCGGAATGGCTGGAAAAAACCGCGCGCCTTATCGCTTCCCGTCATCCGGGAGCGGCGGCGCACGTTTGATCCGGGACGACCATTTCCGCCCTCGCGCCGGATAAATCCTCACAGGCCCTGACGAATCCCAGCGTTCGTCGGGGCCTGTTTTTCAGGGGCTCGGGTTTTCATTGCAAGCCGCGCGCGGAATCGTAAAGTGGCGACCTATGAAATCGAACGGACTCTCCCTTGTTTTGTTTTTGGCGGCATTGGGACTCGGTGGCTGGGCCACTTGGGAGCACCGTGAGCGTGCGGGTCTGGAGGAGCGTCTGAGCGCCGCGCTGAAGGAGCGGGACGCCTATCAACAGACCGCCACGCGCAAGCTGGCCCTGGAATCCAAAACGAACGTGCGCGCCGAAGGACCGGAGGGTCTGGGCCCGGAAAATGCCGAGGCCCTGGCCAAGGAATTGGAGAAAAAAGCCCCGCCCGCCGCCGCCGCTAAGGATGACAAAAATCCCATGTCCGGCATGGCGAAAATGATGAAGGACCCGGCCATGCGCGACGCGATGAAGGCCCAGATGCGCTCCCAGGTGGAGTTCATGTATCGCGATCTTTTTGACCTCCTCGGCCTGGATGCCACGAAGCAGGAATCCCTGACAAAACTGCTCCAGGAACGCTCCTCCGCGGGCATGGAGCTGGGGTTGGCCATGATGGGGGGCGAGCCCATTTCGGACGAGGACAAGAAGAAGAAAATGGAGGAGATGAAACTGGCCAATGAGGAGTCCGACAAGGTGATGAAGGAATTGCTGGGCGACGCGGATTTCACGAAGTTCCAGCAATTTGAAAAATCGCAGCCGGAGCGTCAGCAGCTGAACGCGCTGAACGGCCAGTTGAAGGACAAAGGCATCGGCTTGTCCGAGCAGGCGGAATCCCAGCTGATGGACGCCATGTTCAACGAGCGCACCAATTTCAAATACGACGTCAATTTCGCCGATCAAAAGAACTTCGATCCCTCACAATTCACCGAGCAAAACCTGGGTCGCTTCACCGAGCAGCAGGCGGAGCTCCGCGGAAAAATCCTGGAAAAAGCGGGTGGTATCCTAACTCCCGAGCAGTTGGATGTCTTCCGCAAATCCCAGGAGCAACAAGCCGCCATGGAAAAAATGGGCATGGAGATGGGCCTGAAAATGATGGGCGGCAAGAAGGCGGAATAACCAAAGGGGCTCCGGGGTCAAATCCGCCTGCGGTGTGTTTTCCGATAGCTTTGGGCGTCGGAGTTGGCGTGGGAGTTGGTGTTGGTGTTGGCGTTGGTGTTGGTGTTGGTGAGAGAGGGGATTCGGGGCTTGGATCCGGGGGGCTTGGGCGCTGGGAAACCAGCATGCCGGGGCGAGTAACAAACTCGCGGTCCTTTGGGGTGAACCCGCGTTGGGCGGGATTCACTATGGGGAAATTTCTTGTGACTTTTGTGGCTGAAAACCGGGTGGGGTGCCGGTGCCGGTGCGGGATTTTTTGGAGGGGAGCCACCAGCTTAGGCCCGGGAAGGCCCATCAGTCTTTGTGTGAAACTTTGGCAGTCAGTCCCCCAAGTTCAATTCACCAAAAGTTTGGTTATGCGGGTTCTGAAGCCGGATGATCTGAAAGCTCAGCGGATACGCATTCTGGAGCAGCCGGAAAACTTCACCGCACCTGATGTCAGCCGTCAGGTAATGGGTAATTGCCGGCGTGACTTCCGCTTGGGCAAACATTTTTGTGTCATTGGGGATAATCACCCGTTGGATCCTATCCGCGGGCAATTGGTCCCGCTTTGAAAATATCTCGCACGCAAATTCTCCAGCTTTCTGGGCATGGTCGATGTTGAAGGGCAGGACCCTGAAGTATTTCATCGGCAGGTTCCCTATTTTATCCCTGACTGCATATTCCGCCAAGGCGATGGTGGACACAAAGATCACATGCCCTTGCTCCAAAAAATACCTCAGGTAACCTCTCGTGTTGGCATGCAGGGCATCACTGGGATTGTTCAGCCGGATCAGAAATCCTGTATCACATAACACTCCGAATGTTCCCTTTGCACTAGCCATCGAGACCTCCTCTGATTTCGTTCAACCATTTGTCTGCATCGCCGATCCCGGCCCAAGCTGGTGCTGCGTTGGCCATCAGGCTGTCCAGATAGACATCTGAGTATTCCCCTTCGTAATCGAACAAGTCCACGAAAGTCAGCGAATTGCGGTCCATCTCAAAGGTCTGCAGATTTTGCCGGCCCGTGACCCGGACACCAAATTTTTTGTAGAGCAGGTTTTTATCCGCGTGTTTCAGATAGTCTTTGTCCGTCGCAATCCGCAGGGATCCAAATTCCTCGGTATCCAAGTGAATGTTGGGGGTGCTTTTTCCTCCGGCGTTGGTCAGTTCCCCATACAGGTAAAATTCAGCATCCACCCACAGCTTGGCATTCCGGAAATAGTGGGTCGTTTTGTCGAGGCGAAGTTGGTTCTGGTGAGCCCCAATCGTGATCACATAATCCTTCTCGCGGGCCATCTCCTGCAGCTTTTCGATCGCGGCCGCGCTGCGGTCATGGAGAAAATCAATCTGGCCTTCCGCGCTGATTTGCCCCAGCACCGCACCAAATCCTATCACCGTCTGCATCAGCGTCCTGAATTTGTGCCGCACGGACCCTTCCTCGATTTCATAGC
>JAQGPD010000277.1 GCA_028293305.1 Verrucomicrobiales bacterium
CCTATGAAAAAACTGTTCACCCTCCTCTTCAGCCTCCTCTTCACCGCCAGCGTCTTCGCCGGTGAATTCCCGGACATCACCGTCACCGACCTCAAGAAAGCCATCGCTGACAAGAAAGTCACCGTCATCGACGTGAATGGCAGCGATTCCTACAAAGCCGGCCACGTCCCGACCGCCATCGACTTCGATGCCGCCGCCGACAAAATCGCCGACAAACTCCCCAAAGACAAAAACGCCCTCGTTGTCGCCTATTGCGGCGGCCCTTCCTGCGGAGCCTACAAAGCCGCCGCCACCAAGGCCAAGGAACTCGGCTACACCAACGTGAAACACCTCTCCGCCGGGATCTCCGGTTGGAAGCAGGCCGGTGAAAAAACCGAAGCCGCGAAATAATCCGCGACCCGGTTCTTCCTAACTTCCAACAGCGCCATCCCCTCCGCGGGATGGCGCTGTTTTTTTGTGCCCGCTATCCCCGCCTAGCAGGCTTGCCGGAGCCCGGAAGCCGGGACTCCTCCCTCAACCTAACCACTCTCCGGCATGAACGTGGGCATGACGGTGCCGCCCGCCTGTGGGCGCGCATGACTCCCATCCACCGCCCCTCCGCGCGCCGGACGCACCTGAGCCACATGCAGTTCCACATTCCGCCCGCCCGCCGCATACAGCGCCCTGACCAGATTGGTCGCCCGGGCCGGAACCAAAACCACCGGATTTTCCGGAGCCAGATCCCTCAACTGCGCCGCTATCAACTCCAAAGCCTCCTCCTCCCCCTCCGCCACCCCGGGTCCCACCATTCAGGTCGTCTCCCGACGGATCGATCCCAGAAATCCTGACAAACCTCCTGCCGCATTCTCCATCACCAGCACCCGCCAACACCCCTCCGCGTTCCGCAGAAAATAATCAAAATCCTGCGTCCTATCAATCCCGCATAGCCGCATTTCCAAAGCCACCATCGCCGGCACATCCCGCATCTCCGCCACCCGCACGCGCCCCGCCATCGCCCCGGGCTCCAGCCGCCGCCCCGCCGGAAACTGCACATCCTGAAACACCTCCCCGGGCACAAAACCCAGCTTCGTGTATAACGAAAACGAGTCCAGATTCATCAAACTGGAAACCAGCCTGACTTCTTTTCCCTCCGCATCCGCCAACGCCAGCACCTCCTCCAGCATCCGCCGCGCCACCCCGCCGCCGCCCCGTTCCGGATGCGTGGCCACGATCCCCACCGAAATATGCGTGGGCCGCGGATGATAATAACAAACCCCCAGCAGCTTCCCGGCTCCCGCGGCCCCAGCTCCGCCGCCACCGCCATCGCCATCGCCATCGCCTTGCCTGACGCAAATCCCGCACCCCGCATCCAGCTGCTCATACACCTCCGGAAATACCAGAAACGGCTCCCACTCCACCCCGAACCGGCCCGGCTGATTCAGCTTGGCCGCATAATAAGCGCTCAACGAACCATGAATCAGGCGCGCCGCCTCCTCATGATCCCCGGGCGTCAGTCGACTCAATGAAAACATAGGAACGTCACTCATGACTTTCCATCCATAGAAACCTCGTCCCCGCCCACAACCGCAAACACCGCCTCAAATGCACGCCGGGCTGCAAACCAATAACCAATAACTGATAACCAATAACTTTTGTCCCGCCCCCTACTCCCTGACTTGAAATATCGCCACCGTCAGCCCTATTCCAATCGCCCAGACCATCCACGTTTCGGAAAAAACATAGGAGTAGCCGATCAATGCGATTGCCAGCAGCAGCTCCTTGATATTCGCCTCACGCCGCCCTTCCTTCAGGGCCCAGAAGCCCAGCAAGGAAAACACGACCATCCCCATCAACGCCAAAGGTTCCGGTAACTCCATTTTCCACTCTCCTCCGGCCCACCCCGCCCGGCAAGACCTCCTTTCCATTATGAACATCTCTCCATCCTCCGCCCTCTCCTCCCTGGCCTGTCTCGGCACCGGAAAAATGGGCACCGCACTCCTGCAGGGCATCGTTTCCCGCCAACTCCTCACGGCGGATTGCATCACCGTTTTCGATTCCCACGCCCCCGCGCTCGATGCCACGCTCGCCGCCATCCCAGGCCTGCGCAGCGCCCCCGATGCGGAATCCGCCGTCCGCGCCGCCGATGCCGTCCTTCTTTGTGTAAAGCCCGCAGGCATCCTCCCGCTCATCGCCTCGCTGAAATCCATCCCGGAAAGCCGGCTTCTCATCTCCATCGCCGCCGGCGTCACCCTGAAATCCATGGAAGCCGCCGCCGGGCACCATCGCGTCATCCGCGTCATGCCCAACACCCCCTCCTTGATCGGGCAGGGCGCCGCCGCCTATGCCGTCGGCACCACCGCCACTCCCGCGGATTCCGAGGCCACCGAGGCCCTCCTCGGCGCCGTCGGCTCAGTCACCCGCGTCGCCGAAACCCTCCTTGATGCCGTCACCGGCCTCAGCGGCAGTGGCCCCGCGTATGTTTTCACCTTCATCGAGGCCCACGCAGATGGAGGTTTGGCTGAAGGACTCAGTAAGGAACAAGCACTCAAACTCGCCGCCAAAACCGTCGCCGGTGCCGCCGCCCTCGT
>JAQGPD010000296.1 GCA_028293305.1 Verrucomicrobiales bacterium
ACGACATCACCCGCCGCCTGACAGATCTCCAGCGTGCGAATGAAAAGGTCTCCCGGCTGTATGCGGACGCCAATCATATCCTGACAGAACGTGAGACCTTCCGCCAACACGCGGCCTCCGTCATCCAAGGTTACCGCACCCGCGACCTCGTCTTCCGGGATTTGCGCAACGAGGAACTATCACAATTCAAGGAACTCTTCGACCTCGCGCAAACCTACACTTATCTGTCCGCGAAGGCCTACGACTACGAGACCGGCCTGCTCGACAGTTCCCAGGGCCGCAACTTCATCAATGATGTTATCGGGACCTATTGTGTCGGTGCCTGGAATGACACCGAACCCGTCGCCACCACCACCGGCGATGCGGGCCTGGCCTCGATTTTGTCAGGGCTGCGCGATGACTGGGCGGTCGCGAAGGGACGGCTGGGCATCAACAATCCGGACCGGAACGGGACTTTGTTCTCGCTGCGTCAGGAACTGTTCCGCATCCGCGCCGACCAGCCGACGGCGGATGACAATCTGTTATGGAAACAGGTCCTCCAGCAGCATATCATGAGCAATGTGTTGAATGATCCCGATGTGGCGATGTATTGCACGAATATCCGGAAGTCCAACAATGCGGCCGTTCCGGGGATTGTGATTCCATTCGGCACCACCATCGAGCAGGGCCTGAACTTCTTCGGCTGGCCCCTGGCCGCCGGGGACCACACGTTCTCGCAGTCGTCCTACACCACCAAAGTCCACAGCTCCGGCGTGGTGTTCAAAGGTTACATTGGCATGGACCCGTATGCGATCGGCACGCCCGGCGCGGCAGGTCCGGCCAGTTCCGCGACGAATGCCCTGGCGGCGACTCCGTATGTCTATCTGATTCCCACGGGGGTTGATTCCATGCGCACGCCACCCTTCGGCGACACGAACACGATCCGCTCGTGGGCGGTGAAGGATCAGGCGATTCCGCTGCCGAAAAACCTCGGTGCGACCGCGTTTTCCTCCATGCAGTTCTTCACGCCGGAAGGCAGCATCAATGAGGAACTGTGGATCCGCCGGAAACACCAGGCCTTCCGCGCGGTGGATGACGGCGCGTATTTCTACAGCACCATGCCGGCCGAGTTCACCAACAGCCGGCTCATCGGACGCAGTGTTTGGAACAGCCAATGGAAGATTGTTATTCCCGCCTACTCCCTGCTGAACCAGGAACAAACCGGACTCGACCGCTTCACGCAAAGCGTCAGCGATATCAAACTCTTCCTGCGCACCTACTCCCACTCCGGCAACTGAACGAAACCAACCGACCCTAGCTAGAACCTGCCGCAACCACGGGATGCTGACCGAGGCCGATAAAGCCGCATGAAGCCGCATGAAGCCGCATGAAGCCGCATGAAGCCGATGAAGCCGCATGAAGCCGCATGAAGCCGCATTAAGCCGCATTAAGTCGACCAAGGTGGACTGAAGCTTGCCAAAGCTGAACGAAACTGTTTGTTAAGCCTGATGTCCGACGCCCCCTTCAATAACCGACCGAGCTCCAACCCCGGAGCCAGCAACAACTCCACGGGTCGCGCCGGTTCCACACTGCGGCGCGTGACCACGGCCGGATTGTTATTGGCGGGCACGGCGGCCATGTGGTTTCTGACCAAACCCCCGGCCCCGAAGGCGGATGCGCCGAGGATGGCGACGCCCCCGCCCGCCGCCGCGGAGGGCGGTGCCCTGGTGACAACCACGGAATCCGCGGCTGTTTTTCAACGCGCTTTCTGGCGTCGTCCCGGAGCCGGGGATGTGATCCGAAACGCCGAACGCCGGGAGTGGATCGACGCGGGCACTGGCACTGGCACTGGCACTGGCACTGGCACTGGCACTGGCGTTGGCCTTGGCGTTAGCGCGGGCTCTGGCGCGGAATCGGGGTCGCTTCCGGACGGGACGGCAGGCGGCGTTAGGAAATGGCAGTGGTTTATTGAGGTCGAACCGGGCGCGGAGCTTCGGGAGTATTTGATGGCGAATCCGTTTCAGCTGGCGGTGGGTGGGAAAGCGGAGGCGTTGGTCGAACCCGGAGTCGAGGCTGGAAGCGCAGTCACGGGCGGTGGTGGAACGAGCGGTGGAGCAGGCATTGCCGGCGGCCGTGGAGCAGGCAGTGCGGGCGGCGGGATTGGGATTCTTGCGGGGCTTGAAAATCCGCCGGGTTGGTTTCCCCGGGAGTTAGGGGGCTGGGAGGTTTGGAGGAATCGGGAGGGGACCATGGTTTGGTTATGGTCGGAGGATCTGAAGACTTTGTTTGCGGCGGATTCAGGGTTTGGGTTTCAGAAGGGGGAACGGTGACAGGCGGGGAGCGGTGCGGGGAGCGGTGCGGGGAGAGGCGGGGAGAGGCGGGGAGAGGCGGGGAGAGGCGGGGAGCGGGGAGGGTGTAGAATGGGGAGGGTGGAGCTAGGGAAAGTCAGGTTGGGGCGCAGTCAGGGTGGCGTGCAGTCAGGTTGGCGTGCAGTCAGATTGAGGTTAATCGGGGGTGGTGCTGAGCGGTGTCCTGACAGATCAAGTCGACGGAGTTTTTATGACATGTGGGGTGGTCTAACTGATACGAGCAGTATGACGGTTCGGAGGGCTGGCGCAGGTTGCCGAAGGCATCTTGGAGTGCGGCGACTTGTCGCCGCTTTCTGCGAGCGGGCTTGCCCGTGCCGAGCGAAGCTGGTATTTGCAATCGCTGCCTGCGCCCGACCGTATACGGCAGCAAGCTGCCTTCCCGAAAGCGGCGACAAGTCGCCGCAGTCCAAGGTGCCTTCGGCAACGGAATTGCGGGGAACGCCGGCATAGGCCGGCGATTAGGCCGGCGATCAGGCCGGAGTGGTGCTGAGCGGTTGCCTAACACGCGCAGATGGTTGACTAGTTAAGGGAACTCCGGGGAACTCCGGGGAACTCCGGGGAACTCCGGGGAATTCAGGGGCACTCAGGGGCACTCAGGGGGGGGCCGGAGAGGGTTGCCGCAGGCATCTTGGAGTGCGGCGACTTGTCGCCGCTTTCTGCGAGCGGGCTTGCCCGCGCCGATCGGGACTCAAATTTCCAATCGCTTCCTGCGCCCGACCGTAAATGGCAGCAAGCTGCCTTCCGGAAAGCGGCGACGAGTCGCCGCAGTCCACGGTGCCTTCGGCAGCGGAGTTGCCATCAGGGTGGGTTTTTTTGGTGGGCGGTCGGGATGGGAGTGTTAGATTTTGAGCCGGACGATGAGATGGTGCTGGGTGTCGGGGCTTTGAGACGGGGATTAGCGCCGGCGTTTAGCGCCGGAGTTTAGCGCCGGAGTTTAGCGCCGGCGTTTTGAGAAGTTGGGGATTTGAGAAGCTGGGGCTTGGAGAAACCGGAACTTTGCGCAGCCGGGGTTTTGAGAAACCGGGGCTATGCGGCCGCACAGAGGACTGTGCGGACCACTCTGTTGGCGGACCACTCTGTTGGCGGACCACTCCGTTGGCGGACTACTTTATTGGAGGAGGCTTTCGAGGGCTTTGTCTTTTTCGGCGGCGGGTTGGTAGTCGAAGGCGCGCATGAAGCGGTCTTTTTCGGCCTCGGGGATGGTGTCGCCTTTGACGATTTTGGCGAGGTGGGCTGCGGTTTCCTTGGCACGGCTGCGCCAGATGACATCGCGGCCGCCGGCGGTGGTTTCGGGGGCGGGAAGGACTTTCAGATAGGCGGCGAGGCAGGCGTCCCAGTTGAGGTCGGCTCCGATGCCGAGGGCTTCGACATACCAGCGGTCGGTGCCGTCGTGTTGGGCGGCGAGCGCGGCCCAGAGGGCGGGCATTTCGACGGATTTGCTGAAGCGCAGGGCGATGGCGGCTTCCCGGCGGACGTAGGCGGAGGGGTCTTTCACCAAGGGCGCGACCAAGGCGGCAGGTTCCCGGCCGAGTTCCAGTCCAATGCGGAGGCCGGTGGCGCGCAGGTTTTCGTCAGGGCTGGCGAAGGCGCGTTGAAGGGCGGCATCGGCTTTGCCCGGAAGGCGGGCGAGGATCCAGAGGGCGCGGGCCTGGAGGTGCGGCTTGGGGGAAGCAGAGAGGGCTTCGAGAGCGGGCACGGCTTTTTCGCCCATGGCGATGAGCGCGGTGTAACCGAGATAACGGGCCTCCTCGTTAGGACTTGATAGGGCGGCGATGGCCCCGTCCGCGGTGGCGGTGTCGAATGCCGGGTTTTGATAACCGTTATGTTTCTCCGGAGTGACGCGGTAGATGCGGCCGCGGTCAAGGTCGCCCATGGCATGGCCGCCGACGCCGGGATCATACCAGTCGGCGATGATGAGCGATCCGTCAGGAGCCACGCTGACATCCGATGGGCGGAACCAGCGGTCGCCGGTGCCTTCCAGGACTTTCACGGTGGTGGCGGTGTAGCCGGCTCCCTGGCGGGTCACGGGGTAGGCACGAACGATGTTGGGACCGGCATCGCAGTGGATCATCTGGTGGTGGAAAACCGGAGGCAGCAATTCGCCTTCATAGACCACGATGCCGGTGGGGCTGCCGGCGCCGGTGTTGAGCAGGTTGGGGGAGACGCCGGGGTCGGTCTGGTGCCAGTGGCGGCTGACGATTTCCGCCTGGTTTTTGGCATCGCCCTTTGCCCAATGCGCGCCGGTCAGCTCGTCCTTGAATCCGTAGTTGCCGTAGGGCATGACCTGATTGATGCGCACGCTTTGGTTGCCGTCGTCGTCGTTGTCGCTTTGCCAGAGGGCGCCGAAACTATCGACGGCGAGTTCCCAGTTGTTGCGGAAATTCCATGCGAGGGTTTCGACATTGCTTCCGTCAGGATCGCAGCGGAAGATCATGCCTTCCTGGTAGGGTTGGCGTTTGCTGACGATGGTGTTGCCCACTTTATCCACGACCGGCTTGCCGTCCTTGTCCTTCAATTCCGTGCCTTCATTGCCGAAGTTGAAGTAATATTTTCCGTCAGGACCGAAGTGGAACGCATGGATGCTGTGGTCGTGCTGCGCGCCGTGGACGCCGCTGAAAAGCACCTCGCTGCGGTCGGCTTTCAAGTCGCCATTTTCGTCTGTTAGAACAAAAACCTTGCCGCTGGCGGAGACGATGACATTGTTCCCGAGCACGGTGACGCCGTGCGGGGAAATGATGTCAGGGCTTTCATAAAACACGGTTTGTTTGTCCGCCTTTCCGTCCTTGTTGGTGTCCTCCAAAACCAGGATGCGGTCGCCGGCGGGACGCTTTCCGGCGTGGGAGCGGTAGTTCACGATTTCCGCCACCCACACGCGGCCGAGGTGGTCCACGTCGATGGACGATGGGCTGAGCAGCATGGGTTCGGCCGCATAGGTTTCCGCCTTCAAGCCATCGCCCGGGGTCAATCCTGCCAGGGCCGCGGCGGGATCCTTGCCTCCGCCGGTGCCGCCGTTGCCGGATTTTGCGATGACGGAGGCCGGGGGCGTTTCCGTGTAAACCTGGAACATGACAGTGGTGCCGCCGCCTTGTTTCACCCCGCCGTCATCCAGCCCGCCAGTCGCTGAAAAAGAGGTGGTGCCTTCCGGCAGGTCGAATTCCAAAACCGACGGCGCATGCACCCCGATACCTTTGGCGACGGCCTGCTCATTGACGCTGAGGGGATTGCCGTTCGCATTCACATTCATGCCGACTTTGCCCCAACCGGTTTCACCTTTCACGGCCTTCAATTCCGTCAGGCTGCGCTCGCCGAAGCTGCCCTTGATCACGGGATTCACCCAGTCCGCCCAGTCGCAGGCAAAGCCGTCGCCGCCATCCGTGACCACGAGGAAAAGTTTTTTCGCGCCGGTGAGGTCGGCTTTGATTTCCACCGCATGGCCCACGGTTTCCGGCGTGACCCGGTGGCTGGTGTAGACGGGCTTCGCCGGGGCGGCGTGCAGCAGGGCCGGAAAACTGGATATGGTGAGCAGGAGCGGGAGAGCGGATTTCATGGGAGGCATCGGGAGAAAAAACGTTGGGATCAGCCGTGGGGTGGAAAGGAAAATAGCCGGGCGGCGGGCGATGGGGAAATTTGAATTGGTGGTATGCTTACGATTCCGGTAAATTGCGATCTTAAAAAAATGGCGCGGTGATTTTCGGCAAGGGCAGTAAAACGCGGGCGGCGGGCTGGAATTTCCGCAAAATGGAAAATCGTTTTTTTCGGGGGATTACGGGGCTTTTTACGGGGAGATGGGCACGGAGCCAGGCGACGGGGTTTATAAGTGGGTTGGGCGGAGTTAATGGGGGAGCTTGGGCCATGGAAATGGCGGAGGGAGGCGCGCGACTCCCGGTGGATGAGGACGCTGCAGTGAAATTTAGGGAAAATGCGGAACGAAAACCGCTTTCGACGGACAAAGGATCAGGAAGCGGCACGTTTTCTCCGGGCGGATGCTGCGGCGGCGGGGGAGAGCGCGAAACTTTAATTTGTGTTTTTCACTTTTGCTTATAATTTTCATCAATTAATCTAATTTACATAATATTTCAGATTTTCACCCGCCTGATTTTTTAAGACCACCACCCATGAAATTACGCCACCCTCTGCTGACTCTCGCCACTGTGGCCATGACCACGATTCTAGCCTCCGCGCAAAATCCCCTGCTCGGCCCGCCCGGGCCGGTGCCCGCCGGTCCGACCACCATCCCCGGCCCCGGCATCCCCACCCCGCCGAAACCTGAGGAGCCGGATTTTCCAAAACCGGAGGAAGCGCTCAAAGGATATGAAAAAGTGGTGTCCACCGCCGATGGACGGAAAAGCTTTTACAATGTCTGGAGCCGCGGCAAGGACCAGCAGCTTCTGGCGGAACTCCCCGCCGCCTATGCGAATCAAAAACACTACCTGGCCCTAACAGTGGCCAGCGGCGACGAATACGCCGGCCTCCAGGCGGGCGAAGTTTATTTCTATTGGAAAAATTACGGCAAACGCCTGGCCATGGTGACGCCCAGCGTGGATATCCGCTCGACCGGCGACAAGGCTTCGCAGGACTCCATCAAGCGGCTTTTCACGGACCGCGTGATCCTGGACATCCCCATCGTGACCCAGATTCCGCAGGGTGGGCCGGTGATTGATTTGGACGAACTCATCGTGCAGCACGCGGAGAAATTTTTTGGCATCGAGGCGCGGGGCTTGAACAAAGGAATCTATACGATCAAAAGCGCGAAGGCTTTTCCGAACAATATCGAAGTCTCCGTCGAAGGCCCCACGGCGAATGGCCAGCTGCGCACTTTCCACTACAGCTTCAGTCTGATCCCTGACAACACCGGCTATCAACCCCGCCTCGCGGATGAGCGCATCGGTTATTTCACGACCAGTTATTCGGACTTCGGAAAGTTCACCCCGGAGGAGACGCAGGTGCGCTTCATCAACCGCTGGCATTTGGAAAAAGCGGACCCCTCGTTGAAACTGAGCCCGCCGAAACAGCCGATTATTTTCTATGTGGAGCATACCACGCCTATCCGTTATCGCCGCTGGGTTCAGGAAGGAGTTATGATGTGGAACAAGGCCTTTGAAAAGATAGGCCTGATCAACGCCATCGAGGTCCGTTTCCAGGACGCCGCCAGCGGCGAGCACATGGACAAGGACCCGGAGGACGTGAACTATAACTTCATCCGCTGGCTCGCCAACGGAGCCGGCACCGCCATCGGGCCCAGCCGCGTGCACCCGCTCACCGGCCAGATCCTGGATGCCGATATCATCCTGACCGACGGCTGGATCCGCCACTGGTGGAAGCAATACAATGATGTGATTCCCCAACTGGCCATGGACGGCGCGGGACCGGAAATGCTGACCTGGCTCCATAGCAATCCGCAGTGGGATCCCCGTGTGCGCCTGGCCGCGCCGGAACTGCGCGCCAACCTGGTGGATACCATCGCCCGCGAACCCTTGCCGCTCATGGGCGGGCACCCGATCGCAGCGGCCATGGCCAGCGGACCGCTAGCAGGACGGGGCGAATACGACGGCATCGCTAACAGATCCTCGCAATTCAACGGATTCTGTCAGGCCGCGAACTGGAAGGCCCACGGCGTGGCCCTCATGGACATGGCCCTGATCATCGCGGACGCCGCGGCGGATCCCGCCGAACAAATCGTGGATGGCATTCCGGAATCCTTCATCGGCCCCCTGCTGGCCGACCTCGTGGTGCATGAAGTGGGTCACACCCTTGGCCTGCGCCACAATTTCAAGGCCTCCAGCATCTACGACTATAACGAAATCAACAGCGACGCCGTGAAGGGCAAAAAAGCCTTCGCGGGATCGGTTATGGATTACATTCCGGTCAACGTGGTCGCCGGCAAGGACAAGCCGCAGGGCGACTACGGCATGCACGCCGTGGGGCCATATGACGACTGGGCGATCGAGTATGGCTATACATTCGAAAAAGAGTTGAAGC
>JAQGPD010000420.1 GCA_028293305.1 Verrucomicrobiales bacterium
GGACGGGATGAAGGTCACGCTGAGCTGGTCCTGCGGGAGGAGCACGTAGGTTTCAAAAATATGTTGGCCGACGTCGTTGAGGATTTTCTGAATGTCGTCCGTGTAGTCCGCAAGACCGCGTTCCAAAACCTCGCTGCTGCTGCCGAAATTCAACTGCGCCAGCAGCCGGCCGGCGATGCGTTCGGCGGCGTTGCCGTAGGTGCCGGCGGGCGTGCCGGAGATGGCGTGCAGGTGACCGTCCAGGCGGCGGATGCAATACCGGACCGACCTAGGAAAATCCGTGGAGAACATCAGCAAATCAATGACGCCGTCCGCCGTCGGTTCGCCGCCGACCTCCGTGCGGTAGGTCCCGAAGGCACTGGCCGAACGCAGGATGCAGGTCCACTGGAACGAGTCCAGCGCATTGCCGGTCTGGGCGCTGTGCACGCGGATATCAAGGAAACGGCTCGTCTTGTCGGCGCGTTCGAGGTATTTTCCCAGCTGGATAAACTGCCAACCCTCGGTCCGCGCCAGGGTGGCGTCGGTGATGCCGTGGAAGAGGAGCGATCCGCTGATGATGCGGTCGTAAACGCTCTGCGGCGACATTTGGAAAAGACTCAGGGTCTGCGGCGAGGTGATGAAAAGATAGAGATCATTCAGCTCCGTCCACATCTCATCGGAAATCTGGTCGCGCACCGTGCGGGCGTTTTCGCGCGCCTGGCGCAGGCACATGGTGATGGCGTGGGGATTGCCCTCATGCAGGGTCATGAAGAAGCCCACGTCCGCCACGGTGCCCTGCGGATAGAGCTGGGCGAATTGCTCCTCCATGGCGGTGGCCGTGAGCACCGGGTCCCAATAATCGTTCAGGCTGCGGCTGCCCATGGTCTCGCCGTCCAGCAGCAGTTCATTGCTGGCTTGAAGGAGGCGGGCCAGATTTTCGGCGCGCTCCATAAAGCGGGCCATCCAGTAAAGATTGTCAGCGACGCGTGAAAGCATTCGTTAGGTTTGGGAAAAAGGTAAGCGGGGAAATGGATAGTCAGGGCCGGGCCGGGGGACCTGCGTCCCCGTGTCCGCGGCCGGATTTGTCAGGATTGGTGCAGGACCCAGGTGTCCTTGCTGCCTCCTCCCTGCGAGGAGTTCACCACGATGGAACCTTTTTTCAAGGCCACACGTGTCAATCCGCCCGGAAGAATATGGGTGCGCTCGCCGCTGAGAACGAAGGGCCGCAGGTCGATGTGCCGGCCCTCGACCGTGCCGTCGGTCAGGGTGGGGTGGCGGCTGAAATACACCACCGGCTGGGCGATGTAGTTCCGGGGATTCGCCAGGATGAGACCGCGGAAGGTCTCGATCTCCGCCTTGCTGGCGCGCGGGCCGATAAGCATGCCGTAGCCACCGCTTTCGTTGGCAGCCTTGACGACGAGTTCGGGGAGATGATCCAGAATATAACCGCGGTCCTTTTCATCCCACGCCAGATAGGTCGGCACCTGCTTCAGGATCGGGTCCTGATCCAGGTAGTATTTGATCATTTTCTCAACATAGGCATAAGTCACCTTGTCGTCCGCGACGCCGGTGCCGATGGCGTTGGCGAGGGCCACATTCCCAGCCTGCACGGCGCTGACCAATCCCGGAACGCCGAGCATGGAGTCGGGACGGAAGACCTTCGGGTCCAGGAAGTCGTCATCCAGCCGGCGGTAAATCACATCCACCTGCTGCAGTCCGCGCGTGGTGCGCATGTAAACGTGGGCGCCGACCACGATGAGGTCCTTGCCCTCCACGATTTCGATGCCCATCTGCCTGGCAAGAAAGCTGTGTTCGAAATACGCGCTGTTATAATGTCCTGGCGTCAGGAGCACACAAACCGGATCCGGCTTGGCGTGCGGTGCGATGTATTGCAAAGTGCCCAGGAGGTCCTGCGCGTAGCTGTCCACCCCGCGCACCCCGGCGCTGCCGAAAAGATTGGGAAACACCCGCTTCATGGCCATGCGGTTTTCCAACACATAGGACACGCCGGACGGGCAGCGGCCATTGTCCTCCAAAACCAGATAGGATCCATCGCGGTCGCGGATGAGGTCGGTGCCGCAAATGTGGATGTAGATATCCCGCGGCACATCCACATCCTTGAATTCCGGTCGGTAATGCGCGGCGCTGAAGATGACTTCCTCGGGGATGATTTTGTCCTTCAGGATTTTCTGCTCGTGATAGATATCGTAGAGAAAAAGATTCAGCGCCGTGATGCGTTGCACCAGTCCGTCCTCGATGACCTGCCACTCGTCCGCCGGGATGATGCGCGGGATGGGGTCGAAAGGGAAAACACGCTCCGTGCCCTGCTGGTCGCCATACACCGTGAAGGTGATGCCCTGCTTAAGGAAAAGCGTTTCGAGATTCCGGATTTTTTGATCCAGCTCCTCCTTGGACAGGGTATCCAGCCGTTCCCTCATCAATTGATAGTGGAAACGAACTTCGCCATTTTCAGCAAACATCTCATCGAAGAGACCCTCGGTATCGTAGTGATCAAGTAGCACACCTGCACTTTAGCACGGGCCGTGCCGGGAAAAGCAAAATTCTATGAGGCTTTTTCAATTTTTGCCTCCAATGATGCGCCGGACTAATCAATCCCTCCGATGATGGAACACATGGACCATCACGGCGATGCCCAAAACCGGCGCCAACAGGTTCAAAACCGGCACCAGACCGATGGCCGCGATGCCGACGCCCGCCGCAAAATAGGAGAGCCGGTTTTTCCGGCGGGAGGCATCCATGTCACGACGGCCCATGCGCCGGAGCGCCGTGACTTCGTAATATTCCCGGCCCGCCAGCAGCCCGTTCACCAGCAGCATCAGCACCGCGCCGGAACCGGCCAGCCATAACAAGGCAAGGTAAAACGGCAGCGCGATCACGTTGACCGTGATCATAAGGACAAAAAAACGGATGGCGGCCAGGATGGAGCTTTTCAGAGAAGCGCCGTCGGCTTTGGGAAGTTCCGGGTAATAGCGCGCCTCCACCAGCTCCGCCACTTTTTCCTGAAACAGGCTGGCGACCAAAATGAACATCGTGGGAAACAACAACAAAGCCGTGATGAAGCCGAGGGTGCCCTGACCATATTTCAGCCACCCCGCATACTTGGGCCAATGTCCCGCGATCCATGCCACCCCTTCCCGGACGCCCCACCATAAACCGGCGAAACAGAGCATCGACACCATCGCCGAGGCCGCCAAAACCAGCCAAAGGCGGGGATCAGTCAGGAACTGCGTGAAAGCTCTGCGGACAGCCAGGAACATGGTGGAAATATGGCTTGCTGTGGAGCAGCCGCAAGAGTGGTCGACGCAAGAGTAGTCCGCCAACAGAGTAGTCCGCTCAGTCCTCTGAGCGGCAGCAGCAACCTTGGATAGCATCAGCAGCGCCCAAGCCCCAAGCAGGTGCTCCGGGTAAAAACCGATTCCCTGAAAAAGCCGGTGCTCTGGAAACCGCTCAGAGGACTGAGCGGACTACTCTGGTTGCGGACCATTCCGCGCACCTACCAAACCCGCGCCCACAGCGCTTTCAGATAGCGGCCTTCCGGGCAATTCGACATCACCGGATGATCGGATCCCGGTCCGGTCGCGTCCAGGAATTGCAGGCGGCGCTTGGCGCGGTGCGCGGCTTTGGTCACGATTTGTTCAAACTCCATCGGCGTCACCAGGCCCGAGCAGGAACACGTTAGAAAAAGTCCGCCAGGTTCCACCAGCTCCAGCGCCAGGCGGTTCAGATCCTCGTATTTCTGGCGGCCGTTCTCATCGATCTCCTCCCGGCTGTGCACCAGCTTCGGCGGGTCCAGCACCACCACGTCCCACTTCGGGGCTTCCGTGCGGATCATGGTCCTGACATAACTGAAGGCGTCCGTGTGCACCCAGTCAATGCCGCGCACCTGATTGAGATTCGCGTTCCGTTGCGCCTGGGCGATCGCTTTTTCATCCAGGTCCACGGCGGTCACCTCCGCCGCATTTCCCAGCACCTTCGCCGCGAGGGAAAAGCCGCCGGTATAACAACATAGATCCAGCACGCGCTTTCCTGACACCATGGTCGACAGCTTGAGCCGGTTTTCGCGTTGGTCGCAGAAAAATCCGGTTTTGTGCCCTTCCTCGAAGTTCACTTCATAACGCACGCCGTGTTCCCGGCACTTCACCAGCCGCACCGTGCCTTGCACCTGCGGCTCCGGGCGGATGCCCTCGATCCTGGCAATGTCGTCGTCCACGCGGATGAGGTGGCGTTTGGTGCCCAGCAATTCATGGAGGCGCGGCATCCACTCCGGCAGCCGTTGCCAGACGCCCAGGCTGTGGACATCCGCCAATAACACATCGGCATAACGGTCGATGATCAGACCGCTGAGGCCATCGCCGTCCGAGTTCACCACGCGGTAGGCCTCCGCTTTTTCGTCCAGTTTCAAAATATCCTTGCGCAGTTCCACCGCCCGTTCCAGCGCCTTCAGGAAAAAGGAATCGTCCGCCGGCTCCACCGCGCTGTGGTGGATCATGCGCAGTGGCACGCGGGCGCGGGCATTGTAAAAACCAGCGCCGAACCGGTCGCCGTTTTTGTCATAAACCGACACGATGTCGCCCGCATTGATCTTCGGCGAAGTCCCCGCCAGCATCCGCGGATACACGGCGGGTTGATAGGTAAAATACTTCAGCTGCACCCACGGCGCGTCCCAGTTTTCACTGCCGGCAGGCGGCGTGTAAACAGCAGGCGGCTGCGCAGGATAGCGCATCGGTTGGCGGTAGGGATTCATGCCACAATGCTGCCCCGCCGCGCCCGCGCCGCAAACGGGAATCCCAGCTTCGGCAGGCCCGCAGGAGAGTGTTTCTGCACAAAAAGAATAGGAATGCCGCCCTTGACTCTTTTGACCCGTCACCACCTACAGCCTGCGGACCCAGGGCTTCCGGCCCGGCGTGAAACGGATTGATCCTTATGATCTTTGAGGCGTTAGGGAGATATCCCCGCCTCCGGGTGAAAATGACAGGGCGGAAACCCATGCGGCAGTTCTGTGATGATCACATCGATCGGCACTAGCACCCCATTTTCCGCCAGAATAACATTCGCCGGATGCACATCCCACACACCAAATCGCCCGATCCGCCAGGACGTTGAGTCTTCATAACCCATCCCTTTCCACCCCATTTGCACCAAACCCAGCGCCTTCAATCCTACGCTTATTTCCAGCATGGTTGCACGGCGACCCACCACATGGGGTTGAGTGGTCCGGATACGCCATCCACCCCGCCCCTCACGCCATAGACCTGTCAGGGTGATGCTGTCCTGGAAAAATTCATTCTGCCATTGAAGCCGGTCCAAGTATTCCATGGGCAGCGCATTTCTCAGAAAAGGTCTGCCACTTTCCTCCCAATCAACCGTGAAACCGGCTAGTCCCGGCTTGGTGAATTTCACCCAACAGGCCTCTGCTGGTAGAAAAATCACATCATGTTCCCGCCCGCCTGCCAGTTGCGGTCCCCGTGAGTCATCCATTATTCCTTGCGATTCACACCAGCGGTGGAGCGCGTTCCATTGCTGCTCTGGTCCGTCCCAATCTTCCTCAGCTGTGTCCCCATCACCGACGCCATCTGCGCATAGGCCTGCCCGGAGGTAGTGTTGTGCCCCCGTGAGCGGGCATCGCGCATAGCTTGTTTTTGCTGGTCCGTCATCTCCCGGATCCTGCCACCCTTCCGCACCACCCGCAAGCCCCTCGTCCCCGAAAATCACATCTGCCCCGATGTTCTCCTCCGGCATTCCCGTCAGGTCCCGGACCTCCATTTCCACCGCGCCCAAATACTGTTCCGCCTGTCGTTGCGCCCAGCTCAGAATGCTGCAATGCCGCGAGCCCCACCCCAGCAATTGCTGGTTCAGCCACACGGCCACTGCGGGCACGTCCGGACTGCTCCATAGCATCCCGTCCCATTGGAGGCCCTTTCCCTGCTCGTTAGTGAAAATAATTTCCATCCTGTCAGGCCTCTCCATCGCATGCAGGGGAAACGTCAGGCAACTCTTTTTCACTTTTCATGGGAGAGGTTTCCGGGACTATGCCGCCAGCCATGTCCAACCGCCGCTCCTTCTTCCGCCTTGCTGCTGCCGCTTCCGGTGCCGCCTTTTTGCCGTCCTGTGTGTCTCCGGGTGGGGGCGTCAGCCTTCCTGGGACGGGCGGGGGATTTGCGTTGGGGATCGATACCCTGGCGGAATCCGGATTTGCGGCGGTGCGGGGGAAGCGCGTCGGTTTGATCCTGAATCAGACCAGCGCCAGCAAAAACGCCACGCCTTCGCGGGTGGTCCTGCAACGCGCCCTGGGCCGCCAGTTCACGGCGCTTTACACCCCGGAACATGGCCTCGATGGCAAGGAAAAAGCCGGCATTCACGTCACTTCCCGCCGTGACCCCCTAACGGGACTTCCGGCTTACAGCCTTTATGGCGACACCCGCAAACCCAGCCCGTCCATGCTGGCGAATATCGACGTCATGCTCTTCGACCTGCAGGACATCGGCAGCCGCAGCTATACTTATATAAGCACCATGGCTTTGGCGATGGAAGCCTGCGCGGAGCAGGGGAAGGAATTCATCGTGCTCGACCGGCCGAATCCACTCGGCGGCCTCCGCGTTTCCGGTCCGCCCCTGGAGCAGAAATGGAAATCCTTCGTCGGCCAGGTCCCCGTGCCCTACGTCCACGGCCTCACCGCCGGGGAACTGGCCCGCATGATCAACGCCTACGGCTGGATCAAAGCCCGCCCGCGCCTCAACATCATGCCCATGCGCGGTTGGCAACGCAACATGTCCTGGCGCGACACCGGCCTGCGGTGGATCGCCACCAGCCCTAACATTCCGGGTCCGGAAAGCCCGTTCTATTACGCTACCACCGGCATCCTTGGCGGGCTGAACGGCGTGGACATCGGCATCGGCACCGCGCGGCCCTTCGAATACGCCGGCGGTCCCGGCATCAATCCTGACGAATTCTCCGCCAGCCTCAACCGCCGCGGCATCCCCGGTGTGCGCTTCGCCCCCTACCGCAGCGAGCGGAAACCCGGATTCGCCGGCGCCCGCATCCTCCTGGATCCTCACGGAAACACCGACCTCCTCGCCCTCGCCGTCGTCCTTGCCAGCGAAGTGTGCCGCCGCACCAACAACTCCCCCCTCCGCGCCACCACCGGCGATACCCGGACTCTTTTCCACAAAGTCTACGGCAGCGACTCCCTCTTCCGCGATCTCCAATCCGGCCGCCCCGTCGGCTCCATCATCGCCTCCTGGCAACCCTCCCTAACCGCCTTCCGCAACAACCGTCAACGCTTCCTCCTGTATTGAGAATCCCCCCATTCCCATTCCCACTACCTCCTCCCTCCCTTCCTTTCCCTCCTCCTCCTGCTATCCCTCATCCATCACCTCCCATCATTCGAATCCCAAACCGCCCCCCCCATCCCCGCTCAAACTCAAAGCCCGCCCCTAATAACCAATAACTAATAACCAA
>JAQGPD010000310.1 GCA_028293305.1 Verrucomicrobiales bacterium
ACCAGGATGATAAAAATAGCGCCCTCCATGCGCCGACACTAACAGGTGCGCGGGGGAATGGAAATCGATTTAATCATTGGCGCCATTCATGGAAACGATGATGCCGCGGGACGCGCTGGGGGGAATCTGAACGCGGCTGGCCTGGCCTGGCCTGGCCTGGGCTGGGCTGGGACTGGGCTTGTAGCTTGGGATGCGGGTTCACTGGTGGACAGAATGTCCACCCTCCTTTGGGCGGATTGGAGGGTCAATATTTTGCTGACGCGGCTCCCGGCCGAGTGGGAAAGTTAGGCGTTTCCGAGTTTTTCCAAGGCGGCGAGGCGTTGGATCATGGGGGGGTGCGAGTAGTGCAGGAAAACCGTCAGGGGATGCGGGGTGAGGTTTGACAGGGTGTCGCGGGCGAGGCGTTTGAGGGCGGCGGTCATGTCGGCGGGGCCGCCGGTGGCCTGGGCGGCGTAGGCATCGGCTTCGTATTCGTGCTTGCGGCTCCAAAGGCCGCCGAGAATGCCCAGCAGGGTCTGGGCGGGCTCGAAGAGGATCATGAAAAACACGAAACCCAGCCACAAAACCGGCGTGGATAGCCCGAAAGCGGCGTGGAGCGGGGCGTGATTCAGGACGGTGCCCATGAGGAGGAAAAGCACGGCCATTTGAACCACGGCAAGGACGAGACGCTGGGTGATGTGGCCGCGTTTGAAGTGCCCGATTTCATGGGCCAGGACGGCGAGGAGTTCGGGCTGCGGATGTTTTTCGATGAGGGTGTCGAAGAGGGCGATGCGTTTGTTTTTTCCAAAGCCGGCGAAAAATGCGTTGCCCTTGGTGGAGCGGCGGCTGCCATCGATCACAAAAAGTTCCTTCACGGGAAATGCGCATTTGGAGGCCAGCGAATTGATAGCGGTTTTGAGCGCGCCGTCCTCCAGCGGGGTGAATTTATTGAAAAGCGGCATCAGATAGCGCGGGGCGATGTATTGCAACGCCAGCACCAGCACGGTCACGGAAATCCAGGCCCAGAGCCATGCGTTGGGGAAAGCGTGGAAAAGCCATAACAAAAGCGCCAGCACCGGCAGGCCGATCAAGGCCCCCAGCGCGAGACCCTTGACATGGTCGGCGATGAAGACGGCGGGCGTGGTTTTGTTGAATCCGTATTTGGCTTCGATTTTAAAGGTGTCATGCCACTCGAAAGGCAGGCTCAGAATCATGCCGCCGAGGTGCAGGAGGGAAATGCCGGCAAGGCCTTGGACGATGAAGGATGAGCTGAAGCCGCTGACCACTTTTTGAATCCACGGAAAACCCCCGCCCAGCCAGAATGCCAGGAACACCACCAGGCGGAACCCGCTGGCGATGAGGTCATGGCGCGCGCTTTCGCGGCTGTAGGCCTGGCTTTTGGCGAAGTCCTCCGGGCTGAAGACGTCCTTGAATTCCGCAGGCAGAGGTTGGCTGAGGTGCTTCAGATTGAGGAGCACCGACAGGGTTTCCAGGAGGTAGAGCCCGATGACGGAGACGAGGAGAAAGACGAACCAGGGGTTTTCGGCGGACATGGCGGCGTGGGGGGCGGAGGTCGGCGGCGGGGCGGCTCAGCGGCTGCGGAAGGCAGAGGCGGGGAGGCCTTCCTTGTTGATGAGATTGGCTTCGGGAATCTGGTTCCAGGCGTGGCGCACCTGCGTGGGGGCGGGCACGGCGGGACTTGTCAGAAGAATGTCGTTGCCTTGGATCGCGGCCTGGGCGGGCTGGAAGTTCCCATCGGCGGCGGCGATTTCAAATTCCGTTGGAGGGTTGTTATCACGCGTGGCGAGACCGGATCCAATGTTGGTGAACTTCACGCGGAGGGCAGCGCCTTCCGGGGTGGCGGAGGCGAAAACGGGACCGGACCAGACGAGTTCGTTGCGGCCGTATTCCTTGGCGAGGGCGATGAGGGAAAGGCGGCGGCCGACTTCGATTTTGTTGGTGGGGTGGATGTCGGCAAAGTTGCCGATGTCATTGATGATGGCGACGCCGGTGTTGGGGATTTGTGTCAGGGTGTCGTTCTGCGCTTCCCAGATTTCGGGCAGCGCAGTGTTTTTGCGGGCCTGTTCCCTGGGCTGATTACCGTAGTTGTAAGGGGCGAGCTGGACGGTGTAGAAGGGGAAATCGCCCTGGTTCCAAACTCTGCGCCAGCCGCCGACGAGGGCTTTTTTCCTCTCAAGATAGGCCTGCCCTTCCCCGAGGTTGCTTTCGCCCTGATACCAGATCGCGCCGCGCAGGGCGAAGGGGACCAGAGGGTGGATCATGGCGTTGTAGAGGACGACGACGCCTTGGAATCCCTGGGCGACGGGGCCGGGTTTTTCCGGGAGCGGGCTGAGGGGCTGGCCGTTGTTGACGGCGTTGCGGGAGTCGCGCGCCCATTGCTCTACGTTGCCGAGCCAGGCGTTGATGCTGTTTTTATACTCGCCGGTGCCGGGGGTGGCGGCGCGGATGGAGCGGAGCAGATCCCGTTGAGTGGGAACGAGTTCCAAGCCTTCCACGGGAGTCCAGGGCTCGATGCGGCTGCCGCCCCAGGAGGAATTGATGAGGCCGACGGGGACGTTGAGTTCGCGTTGGAGTTCGCGGCCCATGAAGAAAAGGACGGCGGAAAAATTAGGGACGGATTCCGGGGTGCAGGTTTTCCAGGTGGCGGCGCAGGTGAATTGGCGATCGGGCTCGCTTTTGAGAGGGACGTGGAAAAGGCGGATTTGCGGAAGATTGGCGGCGGCGATGGCTTCCGCGCCTTTGTCGGAGCGGCTGACGGACCATTCCATATTGCTCTGGCCGCTGCCGATCCAGACTTCGCCGACGAGGATGTCGGTGAGTTCCAGTTTGTTATTGCCTTGAACGGTCAGGGTGCGGCCGGTGGCGTTGGCGGGGAGGGGGTCAAGCTTCAGCTGCCATGAGCCATCCGGGGCGGCGGCGGTTTCCTTGGTCTGTTCGGCGAAAGTGACGGTGACTTTTTCGCCGGCGGCGGCTTTTCCCCAAATGGGCAAGGGTTTGTCCCGCTGGAGGACCATGCCGGAGGAGAGGACCGAGGGGAGGGAGACGTCGGCCTTGGCGCAGGGGACGGAGGCCAGGGTCAGGGTTAGCGCCAGGGAGGCGGCGAGAGTTGGCTTGAGGCTGCGCGGGAGGACCGGGAGGACCGGGAGGACCGGGAGGGGACGGCCGGTGGCGGCGATGGCGCTGGGTGGGCTGGAGGGGTTGATGCGGGGAATAAAGGCGTTAGGGAAATTCATATTGGGACATCACACCGTATCGCGGGGGAGGTGGCAAGCTGGATTTGGGGTGAGTGGGCTGCCGTAGAGTAGTCCGCCAAAGAGTAGTCCGCTCAGTCCTCTGAGCGGCAGCAGCTTTCCGATTTTTCAGGGAATCGGCGAGACGGTGGCGAGACGGTGGAAACAGGCACGGGCTTCCCGATGCCGGGGCTTTGGAGAGGCCGGGGCTTTGAGAACCGCTCAGAGGACTGAGCGGACTACACTGAGCGGACTACTCTGAGCGAACTACGCTTAGGGGAGGCGGAGTTTTTGGCCGACGCGGATGAGGTCGCCGGTTAGGCCGTTGGCGCTGCGGAGGGCGGAGACGCTGGTGCCGTTGCGACGGGCGAGGGAGGTTAGGGTGTCGCCGCTTTGGACGGTGACGGTGCCACCGCTGCTGCTGCCGCCGCCGCCGGAGTAGGACGGGGTGGGGGCGGAGGAGGGAGGGGCGGTGTAGGTCTGGGGCTGCTCGTAACTGCCGTAAGGATTCGGGGCCGGGGTTTGCGCGTAGGGGTTCGGGGCGGCGGGCTGGCCGTAGGGGTTGCTGGCGGGGACTTGGCCGTAGGGATTGGCGGTCTGGGCCTGGGCACCGTAGGGATCATAGGCGGCGGCCTGATCCTTCGGTTTGAATAGTTCGCACGAAGTGGTGGTCAGGGTGACGGCGGCAAGGGCGGCGAGGGAAAGTGGGCGCATGGCGGGAGTAGTGGTGATGATTTTGGAAAGACTATTGGTTTTGCAGATAATTAGGCTGTGTTTAGCAATTGACAAGTAATCTTTACGATTCCCGGCGGGGTCCTCATGCAGTTCGGCAACCACTTGAATCTGTGAGGATAAGGTCAAATCCCGCAAGCATTCGTCCAATTCCCCGCCGCGTTTTTCCGCATTGCCCGGCCAGGCCCGGTTTAATACTAACAAACTGCGCGGGATGTTTCCTGGCTTTTTGTGACTCACCGGTTTTTGTTGGCGGCGGCGATGGCGGCGACGGAGTCAGGAGCGGCGATGGCTTGGCGGGTGAAGGTGAGGGCGTCGGCGGTAGTGGTGTAAAAATGGTAACTGGTGAGGGCGACGCGATTTCCGGCGTCGGGGCCGGTGAGGAAGTAGCCGTGGAGATCGATCTGGTTTTTGAGCGAGGGAAAGCCGTCCTCAATGTATTTCCGGAGGGGGACCTGGGCGGCGTAGTTGTCGGCGAGTTGGTCGAAGGGGCCGTCGAAATAATCGTTCCGGGCGATGCTGGCCTGGCGGACAGCGGTGAGGATTTTGCGTTGGGAATGGGCGCGGTCGGTCCAGAACACGAAGCCGGTGCGGCGGCCCAGGTGGATGTCCGGCGCGAGGTCGGTGAAGGTTTCGGCGGTTGGGGATTTTTCTTCGTTGAGGACCCAGAAGAAGGATTTGGAGGCGGGTTGGTAACAGAGGAAAAAGGGGAGACCGCTTTCGTCG
>JAQGPD010000423.1 GCA_028293305.1 Verrucomicrobiales bacterium
GATAGAAAAGGTGCAGAACGTGCCAGCCTTCCGTGGGGATCACGGGGGGGGCGGCGGCAGGGAGGGGAGTGGGGGCGGCTGGGGACATGGAAATGAAATCGAAATGGAAATGAAAATCTGGAGGGAAAATCGGGCCGGGGAGGCGGGGGATGAAAGGGAAAAGTTCGGGATTTTCCGGCTTTCGGGGGCGGCGGAAAAGCGTCAGGATGGCTGCGGGCGGCAGGACGGAAGGTGGACGTGTGTGACCCGAGGCGGTGGAGTGTGGGGACCCGCGCCGGTGGTGGTTCCGGGCGGGAGCGGGCCGCCGGCTGGTGGTTGGCGGACGGCGACCGGGGGCGGATCGACCGGGGGGGGCGGACGGCGACCCGGGGGCGAATTCAGGGTAGGGTGGTGTTCCGGATGTCGAGGGTATCGAGCAGGGTCCAGTCTTTTTCCTTGGCGTTGTAGTCGGAGCTTTCGCTGATCTCCACGGACCAGCGTTGGTCTTCGTTGCTGGCATAGGAGACGAAGGCAGGGCGGTCCAAGAAGCCGAAGGAGCCGTAGACGGTGGCGCCGGGGCCGCTGACGATGGCCCCGCTTGAAAGGGGCTCGATGGTGCCGTTGGCAAGTTTCACCACCCTGACATCGCCACTGATTTTGCGGTCGGGGTCGATGAAAATGAAGCGAAGGAAACCAGGCTTGGAGGCGGCGGGGTCGCAGGTGAATTGGACTTCGGGGACGAATTCCGATTGGAGACGGGTGGCGACAGGCAGGGTGACGTCCACATTGCTGACGAGGTCCCCGGGTTGGCGGGCGCGCCAACCGGATTTCAGCTCAGTGATGGTCACGATTTTCCCTGTGAGTGGGAGGGAAGGGGAGCTTTTGGCGGTGCCGGAGGGAATGGCGGGGCGGTGGGAGTATAGGACGCCGGCGAAAATGGCCAGCAAGGCCAGAAGAACGGCGGCCGCGGTGAGGAGGCCGGCCTTGGTGCCGAGTGGGGTGGGGCTGCCGGATTTCGGCGTGGATTCGGAATCGGAGTCGGGGTCTGAGTCGGCGAGGGCGTCCGCATCGGCTTCGCTCGATTGGAAATCGGCGTGGGAATCCGAATCGGGATTGGACTTGGAACGGGATTTTGATTCGACGGTGGAATCCGCGTCCGCGTCCGCATTTTGTCCGCCGGTGGCGTTTGGAACCGGGGACGTGCCGCCTGCTGTTGCTGCTGCGGATTTCGAACTGGTGATTTTGCCGAGGTTATAGCGGGGTTGGGGGTCGTCCGCAGGGGAGGCAGTGCCGATGGATGGGGGCGCGGCGGCGGGGCGGGGCCGGGACTCGAGCGTGAGGTCGTCGTCGATATCGAAGGGATCGATTTCCTCCACCGGTCCAGGTGCCGGGGAAGCGGAAGCCGGCGGGGGGACAGGCGCGGAGTGGCGTGGAATCGCGAGGGGGACGGCGGCTGGGATGTTCAGATTCGACTCGAAGGAATGGGACTCCGGCGCGGGAATGGGCTGGGTGGAAAGGGGGGCGATGCGGGGTTTTGGAGGAGCGCCGGCGGGTTTGTCGCGGGGTTCCTCCAGTTGCCAATCATCATCGTCCTCCGGCGGGGGGCTAACAGAGCCCGGAGCAGGTGCGGGGTCCGTCTGATGGGAGGCGAAGAGGTCCTCGGCGGTGGAGGCGGCGTCCTTTGGAGGGCGGGGGGAATTGGGTTTACGCGGGGAGTTGGCCATGCCGGGTAGGGTGGGAAAGGGAGAGGTAGTGTCCGGCCGGGATGCGGGACGCAGGGCGGCGGGAGGGTGATTCCATAATCGGGTGACTTGGGTTTCCAACAGGGAAATAATCAGGAAGCCAGTTGAAAAAACGGATTGCAAGCCGGGAACTCTCTCCTATTTTTCCACTCCCCTATCCCCAATTACTCAAAATGGCCGACCGCGACAATAAGAATACTGAAAACACCTCCGGAAAGTTTTACGTGGATGATCAATGCATCGACTGCGATCTGTGCCGCGAAACCGCTCCCTCCAATTTCACCCGACAGGATGATGCAGGTTATTCTTATGTTTTCAAACAGCCGGAAACGCCCGAGGAGATCGCGGCCTGTGAGGAAGCGATGCAGGGTTGCCCCGTCGAGGCGATCGGCGAAGACGGCGACGAATAGGCCCATTGGGAGCAGTCGCTGATTTGGCGGAAGCCATTGAGGCTCAGCTTTCCAGTGAAGTGCGTCGGGGACTCGGTGTTCCCGTGACGCGCGGATTCCATTATTTCAAAAGGCAGAAAGGTTGTCCGGGATTTAAAACCCGGGCAGCCTTTTCGTTTTCCTCGTGCGGGTATTGGGGCGATGATTTCTTGAGCAGGTTGAAATTTCGATAGCCAGCGCCAAGGCTAGCGCCAGGGCCAAGGCCGCAGTAGGGATTGAATCTTCATAGCGCCAGCAAGCGGTAAGGTTTAAGCTCGGTAGAAGCGAAATCTGCCCTCAACGGCGGCGATTCCGCCGCACTTGGGAGCTCGGTTATTTATCCGATGCGGTTGGCTGTAAAGATTTCGGTCCTCCGGACCTGAAAATCCACAAGCAAACCGGGGATGGATTCGGAAACAGGATCAGGGCCTTTTTCTTTTGCGCCCGGCGTCGCGGCGGGATAGGCTGGGGCATGGCAGAACCGCGGGGGCGTCCTCAGGAAAATTCACTACAATTGCGGCATCGGCGATTGCGGGCGGAATGGCGCGGCGTGTATGAGGCGCCGGATTTGAGCCGCTTTGAAAAGAATGTGGGCGACGTGGTGGCCCAGGTGCTGAAGAAAGCCGGGCTGAATGACCGCCTGGCGGAGGAGACGATGACCCGGGAATGGGCGTCGATGGTGGGGGATTTTCTCGCGGGGCAATCAAAACCCACTGGTCTGCGCGGCGGGGTGCTGCAAGTGGCCGTGCTCCAGTCGGCGGTGCGGTATGATATGGAACGCAATTTAAAACGGGAAATCCTGAGGCGGTTGCAAGCGAGGTTCGGGAAAACCGTGGTGAAGGATTTGCGGTTTGTGAGTGGTTAGGTGGATGTTATGGTGAAGGGGGCGTAGGGGTGGTTAGGGGTGGTTAGGGGTGATTCGGCTGGCCGGGGGGATGGCCGGTGCTCCGGGGCGACTTGAAAAGTCGCGGTCCTTTGGGAGCGCGGACCGCGACTTTTCAAGTCGCCCCGGCTATTTTGGCTGCGGCTGCCTTGTCCGGCATCTGAGGAAGCTGCGGTCGGGCCCATGCTCAGGCGGTCGGGCACATGCCTCAGGCGGTCGGGCCCATGACTCAGGCGGTGTAGCCTTTGAGCAGACCGGCCACTTTTTCCGGGGTGACGGCTTCATGGAAGTCGTCGTTCACCATGCACACCGGACCGAAGCCGCAGGAGGCGAGGCATTCGGCGAATTCGATGCTGTATTGGCCGTCCGGACTGACGGAAATGGGGTGATGGTGGTCCGTGTGGGAGCGGTCGATGCCGGTGGCTTTGCAGAGATCGTCCATCAGGGCGTAGCTGCCAGCCATGGCGCAGGAGAGGGTGCGGCAGACGCGTATATGGTATTTTCCGGGAGCG
>JAQGPD010000339.1 GCA_028293305.1 Verrucomicrobiales bacterium
TCCCATTCGGCGCGTTTGAGCGTGATGAATTCGTCCCTCAATTCCTGGCCCAGCGTGGCGGTGACGAAGGGGTCGGCCTCGAAGGCGTCGACGGCTTCCGCGAGGGTGCGCGGGAGGGACTGGATCTGGCGGGCGGCGAGTTCGGCTTCGGTGAACTCATAGAGGTTTTCCGACTGCGGATTTCCCGGGTCCAAGCCCTCGCGGATGCCCTCCAGCCCGGCGGCCAGGACGAGGGCGGCGGCCAGGTAGGGATTGCAGGCGGAGTCGGCATTCCGGGACTCGCAGCGGCCGCCGCCCATGGGCACCCGGACGGAGTTCGTGCGGTTGTTGGTGCCGAAGGAATTGAAGACCGGAGCCCAGGAGTAATATCCCATCGCTCCCTTGCGGATCAGGCGCTTATAGCTGTTCACGGTGGGCGCGAAAGCGGCGCAGAGAGCCCGGCCGTGCTTGAGGATGCCGCCGATGAATTGCAATCCCAGCCGGCTGAGGCCGATGTTGCAGGGATCATCGCCGGGCGTGGCTTCGAAAAGATTTTTGCCCGTGGCCGTATCCGCCAGGGACATGTTGAAGTGGGCGCCGTTTCCGGTTTTGTCCGCGAAGGGTTTGGGCATGAACGTGGCCAGCAGTCCGGCATCCGCCGCGTATTTTTTAGCCATCAGCCGGAAGAAAATAAACCGGTCCGCCATCGTGAGGGCGTCGGCGTATTTGAAGTCGAACTCGAACTGCGAATTCCCGTCCTCGTGGTCGAAGGAATAAAGATCCCACCCCAGGTCGTCGATGGTGGTGGCAATGCGGTCGACAAGGCCATAGACATCAAAAAATCTTTTGAGGTCATAACAACTCTTCATGAGATTGTCATCGGGATTTGGAACGGATAGGACACCGTCCTCGTGCTTGAGGAAATAGACCTCGCATTCGATTCCCAGATTGAAGTCGAAACCCATGCCCTTGGCCTGGGCCAGGACGTTTTTCAAAGCCGTGCGGGTGCTGACCGGATAAGGCTGGCCATGATAGGCGAGGTCCGCGGGATACCACATCACCTCCGGTTGCCACGGAAGCGCGACCCCGCGGTCGAGGTCCGGGATGGAGGCGATTTCGTCGTCATTTGGCCGCTGGCCCAGCCCGTCGAGCGCATAGCCGGTGTAGAGCTCGGAACCGGAGGCGAAGGACTCGAAGTGGGAAAGTGGGACGACCTTGCCTTTGGGGACGCCGTGGAGGTCCACGTAGGCGCCGACGCAATATTTGACTCCTTGGGCGGCGAGCGACTCGCGCAGGTTGGAGAGTGGGGAGGGGGTGGGGGTGGCCATGCTGGACGGTTGAAACGCATGGGCTGTGCCAGTGGAATAGGAAGTTCGTCCTATACTGTTACGGTCTTTTTCTAAGGTCCGATTATGGCGCTTGGGGAGGGGGCCTGTGGAGGGAGTCGGGAAGAGGAGGCGTGGCTCATCCCCCCGCGCCGGAATCCAGATGGTGAGGCAAAATTGAAATTTTAATAAGGTTTGGATTTTCCAAGGCTTGATTCCGGTTCGATTTTGTTTAGTATCGGCTCGATGTCAGAAATTTCCGAACCGCACAGAGGACGCCAATCCGGCCTGATGATGATGATGTGGGGCGTCTGTGCCTTGGTGGTTATATTCTTTTACGGTGTCCTCGGCCGCTTCGGACCTGCGGGGGATCAGGCGACGTGGGTGTGGTTGGAATCCACTTGGACGGCGGAGACCAATTACGAGCATGGACCGCTGGTCATTGGTTTGATAGGCTGGTTGTGCTGGCGGATGCGGAATGATTTCGTGGCATCGCCGGTGAAACCCGCGGCGGCTGGTTTGCTTATCATGGGATTTGGGATCCTGTGGTTTGTGGCGGGCTGGCGGTTGATCCAGCCCCGCATCAGCGTCGCCGGATTGCCGATCATTGTTTATGGGGCGTTTGTTTATGTTTACGGGTGGGCCCGCGCCAAACATCTTATTTTTCCGCTGAGCATGGTGGCCTTTGTGATCCCGGCACCGGGACTGCAGCAGATGACGACGGGCCTTCAAATCATCGCCACCAAGATGGCCTATCACGCGACGAATCTGTTCGGCATGCAGACCGTGCTGGCGGGGAACCGCGTGTATGACCCTTCCGGGAATTGGGGGAGCTGGGAGATCGATGCGGGCTGCAGCGGGATCCGGTCGATCGTGGCTCTGACTTTGGTTACCTATGTGTATGGCATGATCGTCCACAAAAAGTGGTCCGAGCGGCTGGTGGTTTTTGCGGCCTGCATCCCTATCGCGATTTTGGCGAATGCGGTGCGGGTGACCTCCATTTTGGTGGTCGCGCGGATCAATGTGCAATTCGCGAAGTCCACCTGGCATGATTATTCGGGATTCATGTCCTTCGGCGCGGCGCTGTCATTGCTGATGATATTGAGCACGGTGATGCGTCAGGGTGTGAAGGCCTTGCGTCCCAAGGTGAAAGTCACCAAAATCACCCGCACCGGACCGGGCGGCAATTCCTCCACGCCGGCTCCGGCCGCGGCGGATCCATTCTGAAATTTTGCTATAAATGTTCAAGCGCCTACTTATTCTGCAGATTCTGCTCACGGGAGGACTGAGTCTGATTTTTCTATTGCCGAAAGCCCCTCCGTTGCAGGATTCGGCGGTCTCGCTGAACCTGCCGAATATCCTGGTATTGTCAGGATGGGCTGCCGGGCCGAAGGTGGAACCCTCCGAAAAGGAACTCAAGACCCTCTCGCAGGACACGGATTTTTCACGTCGGAACTATTACCGCACCGCCGGATCCGAACAACCGGCGGGGTCCCGGGAATCCATGCAGGCATCCATCGTCATGTCCGGGAAGGATTTGAATAACAGTCTGCACCGGCCGGAACGCTGCCTTCCCGCGCAGGGGTTGAATTTGATTTCCAGCAGCGACTTTCCCGTGAAATTGAAGACAGGCCAGACGGTGATCCTGACAAGACTCAAGTGCAGTGGCAATGACGGCGCCAACAAGCCTTACACGCATATGAACTACTATTGGTTCGTGGGGCATGACAGCATCAAGCACACCCATTATGGCCGCACCCTGAAGGACATGCGGGACCGGCTGATGGAAGGCTACGACCAGCGCTGGGCCTACATCACGGTGAGCACCAATCTGGTGCGGGCGGTGATGAAGGATGAGGCCGGGCAGGACTATCTCAATGTGGCGCTGACTGAGGAGGAGACGGACCGGAATGTGATGGAGTTCGTCAGTGAAATCGGGCCGGAGATCATCAACCTGGCGGCGGTGAAGTCCATTGACTGAACGGTGCGGCACCGGTCGCGGCGTTGGTGCGGCGATGGTGCGGCGGCGGGGGTTGGAATACCCCTTTGTTCCGGGCTTGCGGAAGTGAAGGGCATTGCCCTAGAATGCGCGCCTTATGAGCAAACCGGTGGTTTTATTGTTTTCAGGTCAGGGTGCCCAGGCCGTGGGCATGGGTAAGGAATTGGCGGCGTCCTCCGCTGTGGCGCGGACCGTTCTGGAGTCGGCCGACAGTGTTTTGGATTTTTCCCTGACGCAGGTGATGTATGAAGGTCCCATGGAGGAACTGACGAGGACCAGCCGGTGCCAGCCCGCTCTTTATGTGCATGGTCTGGCTTGCCTGGCGGCTTTGAAGGAAGCAGTGCCGGGGCTGGAAATCGCGGCGGCGGCGGGGTTGTCTCTTGGGGAATTCACCGCGCATGCGGCGGCGGGGACGTTCAGTTTCGAGGAGGGACTGCGCCTGGTCGCGCGCCGGGGTTTCTTCATGGAGGAGGCTTGTCAGGCGACGCATGGCAGCATGATCGCCATGCTGGGCGGCGAGGAGGAGGCGGTGCGGCAACTGGCGGCGGATTGCGATGTGGACATGGCCAACTTCAACACGCCGGGGCAGATCGTCCTCAGCGGGGCCAAGGAAAACATTGTGAAAACGGCGGCCCTGGCCAAGGAGCGGGGTCTGCGCGGCAAGGAGCTGCCGGTGGCGGGAGCCTATCATTCCCGGCTCATGATTTCCGCTCAGGAAAAGCTGCGGGCGGAATTGATGGCGGTCACGCCCGGGGTTCCGGCGTTTCCGGTGGTGTGCAATCTGGAGGCGCGTCCCGTGGAAGGGGCGGACGACATCCGCCGGACTCTGGAGTTGCAGGTCACGGGGTCGGTGCGCTGGGCGCAGAGCATGGAATATTTGTTGGCGCAGGGTTATGAGCGGTTTGTCGAGCTGGGGCCCGGCGGGCAGCTGGCGGGCATGCTGGGCCGCATCCGCAAGGGGGTGGAGGTGCATTCCATCTCGGATCCGGCATCCCTGGAAAAAGCGGTGGCGGGTTTGGGGGCCTGAGTTCCGCAAGGCCATCGATTGTTAGGTTTTCGTCGTGAAACTTCCGCAGGGATCCCTCCCGCTTCTGTGGTTCATGGCGGTGGCGGGGTCGATGTGGATTTATGCCCGGGAGCGTTATAAATTGAAACTGGCACCGGCCCCGGGCGTCAGGACATTCGGTGAGTTGGTGGCGCAGGGGGTGCGCGTCACCAGAGCCGTGGAAGTTCCGGGCGGTGCCGGGGCGGTCTGTGTTTTCGGGGATTTGGGTCAGGTCGCATGGACTTTGCCCTCGGGGCCGCCGGCTTACCGGTTCGATGCCGCGGGGCGTTTGCTTGATTTTACTTACGATGTGGGAGACAGCACCTTGTTTCAGGTTCAGTATAAGGTCTGGACCGGCACCGCGATTCCCCTGGCGGATTTGCCGGCCCGCTTTGCCGCGCATGCACCTTGAACGCGATTTAATTTTTGTTATGAAAACCTCATCCCTTCTCGTTGCTTTTGTTCTCACCACCGGCGGGCTTGGCGCGCAGGAGTGGACGCAGTTCCGGGGGCCGGGCGGGAGTGGGGTCGGGGCGGGGGCGGGATTTCCGGGTGCTTTTTCGGAGAAGGATTTTGCCTGGAATATCGAGTTGCCGGGGGCTGGAATTTCGTCGCCGGTTTTGTGGGGCGGGAAGTTGTTTTTGACGAGCGAACTGGCGGAGAAGGGCGAGCGGGCGGTGCTGGCTTTCGATGCGGCGACGGGGAAGGAACTATGGCGGGTGGAGGACCGGTTCAGCGCTCACGGGCAGCATCAGTTCAACAGTTTCGCGAGCAGCACCCCCTGCGTGGACAAGGACCGGCTTTACCTGTCTTGGACTTCCGGGGAGACGATGAAAGTGATGGCTCTGAGCCATGAGGGGAAAATGGCCTGGACGGTGGATTTGGGGGCGTATCGGGAAGACCATGGCAGCGGATCCTCGCCGGTGCTGGCGGGTGGGGTGCTGGTCGTGTCGAAGGACAATGTCGGGGCGGACAGTTTCATTGTGGGGCTGAATCCCGCGGATGGCTCGGTGCGCTGGAAATTTGCCCGGCAAAGTGTGCGCACGCCTTTTGCCACACCTTTGACGGTGCGGCGCGCGGATGGCGGGGATTCTGTTAT